>JADGEP010000379.1 GCA_016744275.1 Candidatus Krumholzibacteriia bacterium
CTGCCAGGGTTTCGGCCGTGCCACCGCGGGCAGCGCCCAGATGCACATCGTGGCCCGCCACCAGGTGCTTCATTCCCAAATACCCAACCAGAAATTTTTCGACAAATTCACGATATGTCAGCCGGGAAAGTGCGGGGCAGAAATCAGCCGCCACAATGACTTTGCAACCGGACTCGTGCAAGACGCTCAGTTTTTCGCGCCAGGTAGTCAGCAGAAAGGGCTCCGGATCCGGGTCCAAAACAAGGCGCGGGTGTTGCATGAAAGTGAAGACCGCACCGGCGGCCAGGTCATGCTCAGCGCGGGCTTCCTGCACACTGCGTATGAGGGCCATGTGCCCCCGGTGCAAACCATCAAAACTGCCCAGCGTCAAGGCGCAGGTGTCCAACAAAGGCCCCCGCAACCCAATCCGGCCGCCGATCAATTCGTCGACATATTCAGCTGTCAGTCGGATCAAACGCACGGTCTCTCCTATTGCTGACGGGGAATGCCCACGGCGATGCGCGGCTCCCCACTGGCCTCGTCCACTCGCCCAACAGCCACCAATTCACCAGCCCCATCAACCATCCGGAATAAGGGTTCAGTGCCCGCTTTGCCCATGTTCACAGGTGTGCCGTCCAACCGTTCGACCCACGCAGGATCAGGCTGATGGCCAAGTCGGATACTCGCCGCTTCATCTTCGGTCACTACCATCTTCGGCGCTTGCGGCATGGCCGCCGCCAAAGGCCGCATGCTGGCGACGATTTCGCCGCCCGTGACAGTCATCACATTTTTGATCGCATCATCGACGACAAAAGGCCCCACATCCAAGCGGCGCAACTGGGCGATGTGCCCCACGCTGTCGACGGCGGCAGCCAGGTCACGGGCCAACGAGCGGATATACGTGCCACTGGAGCAGCCAACGATCAGGTCCACTTCAGGCTCCGGTCCGTCCAGCCGCGCGGCGCTCATCTCTAGTTTCGTGATCGTTACCGGCCGCGCCTCAGGCTCCGCCACATCCTTGCCCGCCCGCACCAGTTTGTAAAGAGGCTGGCCGTCTTTTTTCAGCGCGCTGATCACCGGCGGCACCTGCATGATGTCACCGCGAAACAGGGCCAAGGCCGCCTCCACCACCGAGGCCTCGGTAGGCGCCGGCGCCGTTCCCACCACTTCGCCATCTGCGTCCAAGCTGTCGGTGGCCGTGCCAAACCGGACCGTCGCGGCGTAGGTCTTGTTCATGCCCAGCAGAAAGTTGGAAAGCCGCGAGCCCTTGCCCACCAGGACCACCAGCAAGCCGGTGGCCAGCGGATCCAACGTGCCGGCGTGGCCGCATTTGAAACGGGGCGGCTTGGGGCCGCCCTTGATTCGCTTGGTCACCAATTCGGGGAACGACTGCACCAAGGCTTTGCGCACGGCATTGACCGCCGCAAAAGAAGTCACGCCGGCTGGCTTGTCCACCAGCAGGACACCTCCGGCGGGATCGCAGCTCACCGGAGTGTTCTGCGCCTCGGTCATGCGTTCCGGGCCGCCATCAGGTCACCCACCAATTCCACAACCACGTCTTCGAGCTCCCCCTCGATGGTGCAGCCAGCGGCCGCCTTGTGACCACCGCCACCATGCCTGGCCGCAATGATCTGCACATCGCCTTCACCCTGCACGCGCAGCGAGGCGCGCCACACGTTCTCGTCGAGCTCCTTGAGGAAGGCGACGTAGCGCACACCGTCTACGGCAGTGGCCAGATTGACAAAACCTTCGGTGTCGGCCATGTCCGCGCCCGTTTCAACCAACATCGCGTTGGTCGCATGAGCGATGAGAATCTCACCATCACCATGGTAGTCAAAAGTGGCCAAAACCCGTTGTAACATGGCCACGCCCTGGCGTCGGTGCCGGTGCAGGGTCTGGGCCGCCACCGCAGCTGTGTCGACACCCATCTCAGACAAATTGCGCGCAAATTCAAAGGTGAATGGCACTGTATTGTTGAAGCGGAAGCCGCCGGTATCGGTGACCAGGCCTGCGTAGAGATTGGTTCCCATGCTCACGGTCATGTCGAAGGGGCGGTCGTTGTAGTCGTCGTCGCCTTCGCCCAAAACGTTGATCACCTGATGCACCAAGGTGCAAGACGAGCACGAGCGGGGCTCAACCCAGCCCGCCTCGGGCGCCTTGCGGCCGCTGATCAGATGATGATCGATGCACCAGCGGGTCTTGAACCGGTCCAGGGTGTCTTCCAACGGGCCACAGCGATCGATGCGATGGCAATCCACCAAAACCAAAGTATCGGGCTGCTCTTTTTCGTAAATTTCTTCGGCGTCATCGCACCTGGTCACGGTGTCGAAACCGGGCAAATCCGTCAGCCCCACGGGCGGATCGCAATAGCCCATCACCCGCACATCCCGGCCCATGGCTCGCAGCGCTTCGGCCAGGGCCAAGACGCCTCCCATGGCGTCGGGATCGGGGTTGTGGTGCGGGACCAACCAGAAACTCTGGCCTTCGCGCAAACCCCGGATCAATTCGTTGGGTGGTTGCACGTCGTCCAAGGTCATCCGGCGTTTTTTCTGTTCTTCGGTCAGGAACTGGCCGTCTTCCTTCAGGCCATCAATCAATTCACCCAGGTCAATGGCCTTGGCCACCGAATCGTCGTAGACGAACTTCAGACTGGGCGCCGCCCGCATGCCCAGAGTGCGCACCAGTTTGCTCTGCATGAACCCCTTGGCCTTTTTCAAGCCTTTGAAACTGTCCAACCGTTCTTGCTCATCACCCATGACCGAAAAGAAGATCTCGGCCACCGAATGGTCGCGATTCAGCTTCACTTGATTAAGTGTCACGAATCCCACCCGCGGGTCTTTCACGTGGTTTTGGATGAGAGTGCTGAGCACTTCGAGGACGGCTTGGTTCATTTTATTAGTGCGATAGGGATCCATGTTTGTCCTTTGTGTCAAATGGGCGCGCCAGGGATCTTTCCGTGGACAGCCAATTCTCAGGGGCGGCACTCAACGACATCGTATCGTTGAGCGCCTCGTGCTCCGGCCCTTCCGCCATCCATGGCTCCAGGGCCTCCGCAACGCCCTGAGAACAGGCTGTCCACGGAAAGATCCCTGCACCACCGATTTGCCAAAAGGCCAAATCTGTCTCTATTCAGAATAGTCGCCACTCGCTTCTGCGGGCAACGGCAAACGTTCTGGGCCGCCACATTTACAGTCCCACCGAATGCACATTCGCGAGCTGTTTCGGGATTGATGGTTGGGCGCACCGTATTGCGGGCGCCTCTCTGCATGAGAGATGTGTCTGCCCTGATTTACGGGGTGTCTGGAGGGTCGCGGAGCCATGGATGGCGGAGCGGCCCGGAAGCCAAGCCGGCCCGGGACAGGAGGTCCCGGGCCGGCGGCCCCGTGAATCAGGGCAGACACGCCTCTCATACAGAGAAGCCACTACAACTCGGTACGTTCAATCTCTTCAATCTCATAACACTCAAGCACGTCGTTCTCCTGAATGTCGTAGAAATTCTCCAGACCAATGCCACATTCGTAGCCGGTCAGGACTTCTTTCACGTCATCCTTGAAGCGCTTGAGCGAATTGACCTTGCCCTCAAAGACCACCACTTCCTGACGGATCAGGCGGGCCTTGCTATTGCGCTTGATGAGACCATTGATGACCATCGAGCCAGCAACTTGTCCCACCTTGGGGATCGTGAACACCTGGCGCACCTGGGCGCTACCGGTAGACACTTCACGCTGGATCGAACCGAGCAGGCCGGCCATGGCCTTTTTCAGGGTATCGACGACCTCGTAGATGATATCGAAGACTTCTATGG
>JADGEP010000037.1:0-1049 GCA_016744275.1 Candidatus Krumholzibacteriia bacterium
CTATATCTACCGGCTGACAATGGGCGGTCATCATCAATTTGGCCTGGCGGTCGGTTGCAGTGTTGACGAGTACGTCACGGGCGCCATCAAGAAACACGAGTTCACCCGACGTGATAAAGAAGACGACCGCGCGCGCCACATGGAAGTGCTGGGCATCAACGCCGGCCCCGTATTGTTCACCCACCGCACCAACGAAGTCGTGCGCACCCTGGTTTCCGGACTGACGGCAACGGGCAAACCGGATGTGGATTTTGTTGCCGACGATGGCATCGGTCATTCGGTTTGGATCATTGACGGCGCCGAAGACATCGCCGCCATCCAGGCCGCCTTTGCCGACATCGACGCCATCTATGTGGCCGATGGTCACCACCGCACGGCGTCGGCCCACCGCGTGCGCGACATCATGCAGAAGAACAATCCCAACCACACCGGTGATGAAGCCTACAACCACTTCCTGGCGGTCATTTTCCAGGAAGACGAGCTGAAGCTCATGGGTTACCACCGCGTGGTCGCCGACCTCAATGGCTTGAGCAGTGAAGAATTCCTCGCACGGGTTGGCAACGTCTTTGAATGCGCGCCAACCGACCAGCCGGAACCCGAAGCCCACCACCAGTTCGGCATGTTCCTCGATGGCCAGTGGTACCGCTTGCAAGCGCGCGCGGGCAGTTTCCCGGCTGACGATCCGGTCAAGGGCCTGGATGCCGCCGTACTGCAAGAGCTATTGCTCGCGCCGGTGCTCGGCATTGGCGACCCGCGCAAAGACCCGCGCATTGATTTCATCGGCGGCAGCCGAGGCTCAGAAGAATTGGAAAGGCGCTGTGGCTTGGACATGAAAGTGGCCTTCGCCTTTGCCCCCGCGAGTGTTGACCAAATCATGGCCGTGGCGGATGCCGACGCGGTCATGCCTCCCAAATCCACCTGGTTCGAACCCAAATTGCGCTCCGGACTGCTGGTCCGCAGCCTGACTGACTAAGCCATAAGAAGGAGTAAAAAAATGCTGATTTTGATTTCTGACGCCTTTGATTCCTCGCTCGAGGGACGGCTGGCAA
>JADGEP010000037.1:1059-15983 GCA_016744275.1 Candidatus Krumholzibacteriia bacterium
CGTTGCCGAGGCCACCGTCGTGCTCATTCGCAGCAAGACCAAATGCGACCGCGCCTACATCGAGGCCGCACCAAAACTGAAAATGATCGTGCGTGGCGGCGTGGGCACCGACAACATCGACAAGGTGTTCTGTGCCGAAAAGGGCATCATTGTGCACAATACGCCCAAGGCCCCGAGCATTGCCGTCGCCGAACTGGCTTTTGCCATGATGCTGGCCGTGCCAAATCACATCGTGAAGGCCAACGCGTCCATGCAAGAGGGACAGTGGCTGAAAAAAGAACTGAAGCGCACCGAGTTGAATGGCAAGACGCTGGGCCTGGTCGGCATCGGGCACATCGCCCAGGCTGTCGCTACCCGCGCCGCCGCCTTCGGCATGAAAGTGATCGCCTACGACAAGTTTGTCGACAGCTCTGACGTAGCCGATCTCAAGCCCACCCTCGAAGAAATGGTGGCCGAGGCCGACTACGTATCCCTGCACTTGCCGCTGACCGACGATACCAAGCACATGATCAACAAGGACGTCATCGCCAAGATGAAAGACGGCGCCGTCCTGGTGAACACCGGTCGTGGCCGCACCGTCAAGTCTGACGACCTGATTGCCGCCCTGGAATCCGGTAAGATCGCGGCCTACGCGACGGATGTCTGGCCTTCTGATCCGCCGGCCGCAGATTACCCTCTGCTCAAGGCTCCCAACGTGTACATGTCCCCGCACCTGGGCGCGTCCAGCAAAGAGAACCTGCTGCGCATTGGTGATGAAGTTTGTGAACGTGTCGAAGCATTCATCGGAGGTGAAGGATGAGCCGAATTTTCAACTTCAGTGCAGGCCCTTGCACCCTGCCCTACAGCGCTTTGGAAGAAGCCCACGCCGAATTCCTGGACTACCAGGGCAAAGGCATGTCGCTAATCGAAATGAGCCATCGTTCCGGTGAGTACGACGCCGTGCACATGGAAGCCATGGATCTGATCAAGCGCCTGTATGGCCTGCCGGACAACTACAAGGTGATGTTCCTGGGTGGCGGCGCGACCATGCAATTTTCCATGGTGCCGATGAACCTGATGCGCGCCGACCAGTCGTGCGACATGACGCTGACCGGTGCCTGGGCCAAGAAAGCTGCTGCCGACGCCGCCAAGGTGGGCAACGTCAACGTCGTCTTCGATGGCAAGGCGGACAACTTCATGTCCCTGCCCGCGCTGTCGGACCTGAAAGTGAGCCCGGATGCGGCCTACTTCCATATGACCAGCAACGAGACCATCGGTGGCGTGCAGTGGAGCGATTTCCCCGACACCGGCGATGTGCCCCTGGTCTGCGACATGAGCAGCGACTTTGTGAGCCGCAAGGTTCCGGTCGAAAAATTCGGCCTGATCTACGCCGGCGCCCAGAAGAATGCCGGCCCTGCCGGAACCGCCATCGTGATCATCCGTGAGGATCTGCTCGAGCGGTCGTCCGACGCTTTGACGGCGTACCTGAGTTACAAGACTCACGCGCCGAAGGACTCGATGTACAATACGCCTCCGGTATTCCCCATCTACATGCTGAACAAGACGCTCAGCTGGTTGGAAAAGGAAGGCGGCCTGGACGGCGCCACCCGCAAGGCCAACGAACGTGCTGACCTCATCTACGGTGCCATGATCAAGGATGCGGGCTTCTACCGTTGCCCGGTCAGCGAAGACTGCCGTTCGAACATGAACATCGTCTTCCGTCTTCCCAGCGAAGAACTGGAAAAAGTGTTTGTGGCCGAAGCTCTCAACAATGACATGAGTGGTCTGAAGGGTCACCGCAGTGTTGGTGGATGCCGTGCCTCGGTGTACAACTCCATGCCCCTGGAAGGCGCCCAGCCCCTGGCCGACTTCATGGGCGAGTTTGCGCGGAAGAACGGCTAGTTCTCCTCTCGCAGATTGTTTGCAAATAATGGGGCCGACCCTTCGGGGCCGGCCCTTTTTTTCCTTCCAAACGCCGTCCGAAACAAGCCCTAGGACAACAAACCGAACTGATTGGCATGGTGCGCGGTGTGGTGTCGCACCAGGGCGATCATGTCTTCGGCGGCCATCTCCCCATAGAGTGGGTGCTTCTGGACTCCACTGAGGGCCTCCACCTCCGCCAACGCCGCCAACAACCCCTGCCGCTCTTCGGCAAAATCCAACTTGTGGTCCGCGGCCGCCCGAATGCCGGGCAATGTGGACAAGTTTTTGGGAGTCTCGGTCGGCGATTTTCGGATCGTCCGGGCCAAAAACAAAGGCCCCATCACGCGAGCGATCAACCGCACCGGCAGCGAGACCTTCACCCGACCCAAATAAAGATCCACGAAATCACGGCAATGCTTGGTCATCTGGGCGCAGTCCATTTTTCCCCACCGGGCCGCCGTTTGGGCTTCGGCTGACAAAAAAGCCGCTCGCAATTGGTCAACGGTTGGCGTATCGGGTGCAGGCTCGGGCAGTTTTTTCACGAGGGTCCTCAGTTCCCCACAGATGCGTGGAGCGAAATCCTATCGAAAATTCGGACGATTAGTCTCCAATGATAGTCACGAACTGTTCAACCCGGTGTGTTTTTTGCCGAATGTATTGGGTGTACGGGGACTACTCCAACCAGACAGGTTTGTCATGCGCTCACTCAAAGCTATCTCCTGCTCACTGCTGATTCTCGCCGTTCTGGGCGGTTGCGCCTCGGCAGACAAGCGCTTCAACCAGGGTTCCGAAATGGAAGCCAAAGGTCAATACGAACAGGCCGTGATGCGCTACGTGCAGGCTCTCGAAAAAGACTCCAGCCTGGATGCGGCCCGCAACCGCCTGATCGAGGTCGGCGATCTCGCCATCATTGACCAATTGGCAGAAGCGGACAGTTGGATTTCCCGCAGTGACCCCGTCAAAGCGGCGGACCACTACCGCCGCGCCGACAATGTCGTGACCCGGGCCCGCTCTGTTGGTGTGCGCCTCGCGCTGCCTCAAGACTACAACAACCAGCGGCGCGATGTTTTCGAAAACGCCTTCGAAAATCTCCTGGCCCACAGCGCCATGGCCCGCGAACAGGGACGTTGGCAGGAAAGCCTCGCTTCATCTCAGCGGGCGCGGCAGGACTTCGAACCCACCATGGACCAACGCAATCGCGCCCTGGCCGCAGAGGCGGCCGTGTATGTGGGCTGGAGCGAGTCCGAATACGCGCGGGAACACTGGCGCAGCGCTTTCGACATCGCCGCCTCCGTGCAACAGATGGAATGGAGCCCGGCAACACAGTCCGCGTTGGCCAACGAGTTGATGGAAGACTGCCTGGATGAAGGCGAAATCGATCTGATCGTTTTGCCCCTGCAGCCCCGCACGGGATCAAATCGCGAGAGGTCCCTGGACCGCGACCTGGTTGCTCAGACGGAAACGGCCTTGTGGCATGGCCCGTGGCGTCAACCGCCACCCTTTGTGGCCATGCACGAACCACTCGGGGCCCGTGATCTGATGTCCAACGCCGGCATCCTGGACGGCGACTACAACGCCGGCACGGTGGCGCTCATCTTGCGCCTGGCCGAAGCCGACTACGGCGCCCACTTGCAGATCATCGACTCCGAAGCCACCGAATTTGACGTCAAATCCCAGACCAAAAATGTACGCACGCGGGACGGCCGAAACACCAACTTCGTCAAGGAAGTCGGGCAACGCCGGATTCAGGCCACCGCCCGGGTGGTCATCGCCGACGGCTTCGGCAACGAGATCGCAAACCTGATTGTCGCTGGCTCCGGCACGTCCAAATTTGCGCGCGGTGTTTACTCCGGTGATCACCGGGACCTGAACCTGGGCGCGCAGCAAGTGGACCTCTTTGATCGCCTCGTCCTTGAGGACCAGGAACAAGCGGCCCACATGGAACTGGTGCATGATCTGGCGGCAAACATCGCCGACGCGGTGTATGGGCAAACCCTGGCGCAGGTGCAATAGAGGCGGCGAGTCCTCCGCTTCCATGCCGGACGGTTTCCATGGTAGACTGCGGCGTTCGTTTACCAGGAACCCATCGAGCAGTTTGTCTGCGAAAGGACTCTCCCCATGCGCCATCTGGCCGCAATCGCCCTGCTGTGTCCGCTCTTGCTGGTCGCAGGCTGTGGCGAAGAAATTTCCGACCTGAATCTCAATCGCTCTGACGCCGCGGGAGCTGAAAACCTGATCGGTCAAGCCATGACCGACGCCGAATTTGCCCTGATGCGTACGGACCTCGCTGAGCAGCGCGATTCCTATGGTCGCCTGCACGAAGCCTTGCCGCCCAACAGCCTGCGGCCGGCCCTGCGCTTTGATCCCGAACTGCTGACTGGGCCAACCGCCGGCATTGCCAACGCCGAAGCTCAGTGGTCGAATCCCGAAAAGCTTTCACGTCCGTCAGACCTGAACGACCTGGCCTTCGCCACCATAGGCCAACTCGGGCACCTGATCCGCACCCGGCAAGTGAGCTGCGTCGAATTGGCCGAGTTGTCATTGGCCCGCCTGCAAGCCCACGACCCGCAACTGCAATGCGTGATCACCCTCTTGCCGGATAAGGCCCTGGCCCAAGCCCGCGAACTGGACCAGTTGCTCGCCGAAGGGCAATACCTCGGCCCCCTGCATGGCATCCCCTACGGGGCCAAGGATCTGCTCGCGGTGCCCGACGCACCAACCACCTGGGGAGCCACGCCGTACCAGAACCAACAACTCGAAGAAACAGCAACCGTCGTGGCGCTGCTCGAAGAACGCGGCGCCGTCCTGGTCGCCAAACTCACCCTCGGTGCTTTGGCCTGGGGCGATGTCTGGTTTGGCGGCACGACCCGCAACCCCTGGAACCCCGAACAAGGGTCCAGCGGTTCTTCGGCCGGGTCATCGGCCGCCGTATCAGCCGGTCTGGTGCCTTTCGCCATCGGCACCGAAACCCTGGGCTCCATTGTTTCGCCCAGCACCCGGTGCGGCGTGACGGGCCTGCGGCCCACCTTTGGACGCGTCAGCCGTCACGGCGCCATGGCCCTCAGTTGGACCATGGACAAGATCGGCCCCATCGCGCGTTCGGTCCAAGACTGCGCCATCGTTTTTGACAGCATTCGGGGCCGCGACCTGAACGACCCCACCACGGTGGACTATCCCTTCCCGTACGATGGCCACCGCGGCCTCGACGGCCTGCGCATTGGCTACCTCTCCGGCGTTTTTGGCCAAGAGTATCCGGGCAGTGAACTGGATGCCGACGCCCTCGAAGTCTTGCGAGCCGCCGGCGCGGATTTGGTGCCCATCACCCTGCCTCTGGAAGAATTGAGCGCCGATCCGTATGACATCGGTTTCATTCTCTCAGCGGAAGCTGGTGCAGCCTTCCAGGAATTGACACTTTCGGGCCGCGATGACGAACTCGTCAGGCAAGTGCGTTACGCCTGGCCCAACACCTTCCGCTCGGCGCAGTTCATCCCCGCAGTGGAATACATTCAGGCCAATCGGCAACGGGTCGAATTGATGGCCATGATGGCCCAGGTTTTCCGTGAAGTGGACGTCTACCTGACACCATCATTGGTGGGAAAAAGCCTGATGATCACCAACTTGACGGGCCACCCACAGGTCGTGGTGCCCGCGGGTTTCCAGGAAGGCCAGGCTCCGCATTCCATCAGTTTTGTCGGCAAGTTGTTCGATGAAGCCACCGTGATGGCTGTCGCGCGCAGCTACGAACAGGCGGCCGGATGGCACAAAAAACACCCGCCCGGATATTGATCCGAACGGGTGAGAATCGTTCTGGCGGTCAGGTCTGCTGCATCATGGCCGCCAACTCCATGACCAATTCGTCGATCAACGAAGCGGCGTATTCCTGCTCTTGGTGAGCAGCCGCGCTGCGCAATTCCCGAGTCAGGTGCACGAGGATCTCTGCCCGGACATTCAAGGCACCACCCTCAAGGGCCTGGGCCTCATGGCCGATCGCTTGAAAATCGTAGTTGGTCACGGCCGCGGCCATGCGCTGCAGCCTTTCTTCGGTGTCCTCACAGAAAATTTCCAGAATCTCGACCGCCAATTCGACATCGCCATTCATCTGGGCCAAGAGGCCGTCCATGGTGAACGGTGCTCCCCGGCCGCTGGCGCTTTCAGACGCATCCAGGTTCTTGATCGCCTCGAATATGCGGTCGTTGCTGATGGGCTTGGCCAGGTAGCCACTCATGCCAGCGTCCAGGCAATCTTGCCGGTCCTGCTGTGAAGCATGACCCGTCATGGCCACAATGGGAATGTCCTGATTGTGCTGCTGGGCGGCGCCGGCTCGGATTTTTCGAGTGGTTGCCAATCCGTCAAGTTTCGGCATCTGAAGATCCATGAATACCAGATCAAACCCACCGGTCCGCAACAACTCGAGGGCGTGTTCACCATCATCTGCCGCCACACCGGTGTGCCCCATTTTGTGTATCAGGCCCAGAGCCACTTTCTGGTTCACCTTGTTGTCTTCGACAACCAAAATGTGCAGCGATTGGGGTTTGGTCTTATCAGAGCCCTGCTGCAGGCTGGTCAACGCTTCGGCGGCCTGGGCAGCGGTCACCACAGGCTGCGCATTCAACGCCGCATCGCTCGGTTTTTCTGAGACAAACGGCACCGAGAACCAGAATGTCGACCCGTGGCCCTTTTCGCTCGTCATGCCCAGGGTGCCGCCCATCATTTCCACCAATTGGCGGCTGATGGTCAACCCCAGCCCCGTGCCCGCAAACGGTTGTGCGTCCGGATCTCCCACCTGGGTAAAAGCCTCAAACAGTCTTGAACGTTCGTCGGCTCCGATGCCACAACCGGTGTCGGTGACACTGAAGTGCAACCGCACTTGCGTATCGGTGGCTTCTTCGAGGCGCACTGCCAGATCCACTCTGCCGCGAGAGGTGAACTTCAGGGCGTTGCCCACCAGGTTGACGAGCACCTGACGCAACCGTCCCTCGTCGCCGATCAAGGTTTCGGGGATGTTCGCGTCCAGGTTAAGGCTGTGGCGCAGATTTTTGCCGCTCAGCTGCAAGGCAAAGGTATTGTGCAAACCCTTCAATGTGTTTTTCAGCTGGAACGGGCGCCGGCGCAACTCCATTTTCCCGGATTCGATTTTGGCAAAATCGAGCACGTCGTTGACCAGACTCAACAGTCCTTTGGCGCTGTCGGCCACCATCACGGCCGCCTCGTGGGGCTCGTCTTCCAACCCCATGTCGATCAGCAGGTCGGACATGCCGATCAAGGCATTGAGCGGCGTGCGCAATTCGTGGGTCAGATTGGCCACAAAGCGGTTGCGGGACATGGCGGCAAATCGGGTTTGTTCCGTCGCAAAGTCAGAAACGACATGGGCAAAAATGACGAGGTAGGATTTTTCGTTTTGCGTGACCACATGGGCCGAAAAACTCACCACCAACGCCTCACCGCCGGCTTTCAACAAGCGGCAGGCGATGGGCTCGGTGCCCTCGTTCTTCCAAATATCTTCAAGGGTGTCGGCCATGGCGGTGCGCTCGTCTTCAGGAAACAAGTCCCTGATTCGAGTGCCCAGCAGACCATCGGCCGGATAGTCCAACAATTCATTGGCGGCTGAATTGGCGGCCACCACGTGACCATCCCGGCCTTCGACGACAAAGATGCCGCCATGGGCGCCGGCAAAGACTTCCCGATATATTTCATTATTCAAAAGGCGATCCCCACGTGCATCACAGTTTAAGAGGTCTCCCAACCCCGTCCCCAATACTCGTTGCAGTGGCTGATTAATCGGCTCGATACGGAAAAACTGAAGCAGAATTCAGGGTCAGATGGGCTTCTTTTCCTCAAGGGACTCAAGCAGTTCGGAGCAGGATGCGGTTTCGGGATGGCAGGGTTCCATGGGCGTGGTTTGGCCCTGATGCGTCAGTTCTGCCAAAGCCTCCGGATTTTTCACCAAAGGACACTCTCCCGAAGACGAACAGGATGAACAACCACCGGTCTGTTTGACAGCGCGGTAGGTTGCACGAATCGCCCAAACCAGAGCCGTGGCGACCAGAACGCCGATGATGATCGCTTCAAACCCCACACTCATCACGCCACCCCCCACTTGAGCAGGACCCCGCCCTGGTAGATGATGAAGGTGATGATCCAGGCCAGGCCCGTCAGTCCGAACGATTGAGCCAGGGCCCATCTCACCGAACCGGCTTCTTGCCGCGTGATGGCAAAGGTCGCAATGCAAGGCGTTGAGATCAGGGCAAAGAGCATGATGCAAAGGCCCACCAGAGGTGAATACCGGTTGCGCAGGCGCTGGCGCAAGTGGTCACTGGTTTCGTCGGCCTCGCCCACCGCAAAGACGATTCCCATTTGAGCAACAAAGACTTCCTTGGCCGCCGTGGCCCCTACCAGAGCGGTGCCAATGCGCCAGTCAAAACCCAGCGGCCGGATTGCGGGCTCCATCAGGCGGCCGACGCGTCCCGCCACCGAATAGGACAACTCGGCGGCCTGCTTTTCGTCGGGGCTGGTGATCTCGCTGAACGGCACCACGGCCGCCACAGATGTCTGGTCAAAATCAGCCGGCGGCAGGTAGTCGGCCGGCGGCTTGGGGTAGTAAGTCAGGAACCAGAGAATGATCGCCGCACCCAAAATCACGGTGCCCGCTTTTTTGACGTACAACCAGGCACGGGTCCACATTTGGACCAACAGGCTGCCCGCCGTCGGCATGCGATAGGGCGGCAGCTCCATCAGGAACGGCGTGGTTTCGCCTTTGAAAAGAGTGGAACGCAGGAACATGGCGCCACCGAGGGCCAGCAGGATGCCCATGACATAGATCAACCACAGCATTGGGCCCTGCCACTTCGGTGCAAAAAAGGCGGGAATCATCAAGGCGTAAATGGGCAATCGGGCGCCGCAACTCATCAATGGTAAAACCATCATCGTGATCAAGCGATCACGCCGCGTTTCCAGAGTCCGAGTGGCCATGATCGCCGGCACCGTGCAGCCAAAACCGATCAACAAGGGGATGAAGCTTTTGCCGTGCAGCCCCACTTTGGACATGAAGCGGTCCATGACAAAAGCCGCTCTGGCCATGTAACCCGTGCCTTCCAAGACGGCAATGGCCATGAATAGCAGCACGATGTTGGGCAGGAAAACAATCACGCCGCCAACGCCACCGATGATGCCGTCGACCAGCAGGGATTTCAGATGGGTGGCGGAATCGGCCGGCCACAGATTCAGGATGGTGCCCGACAACCAGACCACACCCTTGTCGATCACATCCATCAAGGGGTTGCCCAGGGAAAATGTGATCGTGAAAACCAGGTACATCATGGTCAGAAAGATGGGCACACCCCACACCGGATGCATGGCCACTTTGTCGATCTTGTCGCTGGTGGTGACCTTGGTGGTCAGGGGTTGGCGGCAGACATCAGCGCAAATTTCGCCGATGAATTCGTAACGCAAACGGGCCAACAGGATGTCGGTTTCGTCGTTCGAGGTGGCGGCAAATTCGGCCGTCAATCCGGCAATGGCTTCACGGGTGCCCGGCACCGTGACGGACTCGAGCACTTTGGCGTCCGATTCGATCAACTTCAAGGCTTGCCAACGCCGGTGGGGCGCCTCGGGCATCATGCCTTCAATACGGCTGATCAGGCTTTCGACTTCCGGGCCGTAGTTGACGCGAGTGCGCGAGGCCGCTACCGAAACCCCGCTCAGGGAAGCTTGGCTGGGGCCCGACTCGCGGCACACATCAGCAGCCCCGGGCAACGACACATTGCTGGCCATCAGGTTGGCCACCGCTTCAATGATTTCGTTCATGCCTTCGCCACGGTTGCCGATCGCCGGCACCACCGGCACACCCAATCGCGCACTCAGGGCCGGAATGTCTATTTTCAAGCCGCGGTCGCGAGCCATGTCGGCCATGTTCAGCACGACAATAACCGGGCAACCGATTTCCAGCAATTCGGTGGTCAGGAAAAGATTGCGCTCGAGGTTGGAGGCGTCGACCACATCGATCACCACATCAGGCGCATGGTTCAACAGGTAATCGCGGGCAACCAGTTCTTCTTCGGAAAACGCGGTCAAGCTGTACGTGCCAGGCAGGTCGACCAGCTTCAGGGAAAAATCACCGCGCTTGACGGTGCCCTCTTTCCATTCGACTGTCACGCCGGGATAGTTGCCCACCCGTTGGCGGGCGCCAGTCAGGTTGTTGAAGATGGTGGTCTTGCCGGCGTTGGGATTGCCAGCCACCGCCACGGTAAAAACCTTGTCTGCTGTTTTTGTCACGCCAAAAACTCCGGCTAAAAAAAACGGGCCGAAGCCCGCTTCTGGTTATTCGACGGCGATGCGGGAGGCCATGCCTCGGCCAATGACGATGCGGCTGCCTTTGACCGCGACTACAAAAGGACCGTGGCCAGAATTTTGGATCACTTCCAACTCCGTACCGGGCAACAATCCCAGTGCAGCCAAGCGGCCACGCAACTCGCGGCCACCTTCAATGGACCGCAATATGGCTCGCGCGCCTTCGGTCACCTTTGTCAAAGGCATGATCATTCCTCCGCCTTTTGCTCGGCTTCATCTTTTAGCCGAGCCAGTTCATTGAGGTCGTAGCTGCTTCCGCAAGTGTCCCGCTGGCAGTTGTGGCCTTGTTTTTCAGCCTCGGTCTTGTTGCAGAAAAACCCGACTTCGTCGTCCCAGGCCACATCGTTCATGGGGCAGTTTTCGAAGTACTCCACAAACTTCACCAGGCGTTCCATGATGGCCGGATTGACGGCATGCTCCATGCGGCAGGCGCCCTCATCGGCCTCCTGATCGGGCAGGCCCAGCACCTTGTGGAGAAATTCGGAAAGAGTGGTGTGGCGCTTGACCACATCAATGGCGATGCGCTTACCACTGTCAGTCAGAGTGATCACATCGTAAGGAGCGTAGTTGATGAGGGCTTTTTCCGACAGTGAACGCAGGGCCTGGGTGACCGACGAGTTGTGCACTCCCAAGCGCAGCACAATGTCCTTGGCGCGCGCAGCTCCCTTGGCCTCGACCACATGGTAGATGGCTTCGAGGTAGTCTTCGAGACTGGCACTGACTTTGAGATCGCCGGGCATGTTTGCTTCTTTTCCAACCGTTTGCCGGAGGCCGGGTTTTCTGGCAGCGAAATGTTTTTGTCTCTACAAAAATAAGTCAAAAAGAAGGCAAGTAAAGGGGGAAAGTCGAATAATTCATCGCGATTTAGACCACGAGCCCATGGATGCAGCCGCCTTCACAGTGTCTCCTATTTGAGATCATCCGGCTTTCCTGAGGGCCACTAAGATGAAGTCATTGAACTGATATGTACCCAAATGGCCGTTTGAGAGCCGCTCTCGCCGGTATGCCCTTTGCATTATTGATACTATCGGTTCACCTGATACGGAAAGGGTAGGTTGTCATGAAGAAATTGATCACGTTATTGAGCGGGTTGGCCCTGACATCGGTCCTTTTGGTTCTTGGCGGGTGCTCTTGTGGTCACTATGGCCCCAGCGCGTGCTATGACTATTACCCTCCGGAAACTCAGGTCGTGATCATCGAAGTGCCCAAGATTCCCGATTGCGGCACTTATCCCGTCTGGCAACCGGATCAGGTGCAATCCCCGCCGGTGCGCAGTACTCCCATCGACCGGACACCGCCCAAATCGACGCCGCCCCCGCGAACGAAGACTCCGAGGCGCCCGCGCTCGCGGTAATTGCGGCAAACCTTTGAAAAATAAAAAGTTATGAGATCAAACACTTATTGTGCAGTTATTTTCACCGCACTGTTACAATTTTATTGAAAATATGATAAAATTATCCCGCTTTATAGGCGCCATCCGGACATTTTCATGTCCAGCAATCAACTGAAGAACAAAGCGGCATGCACCAAGACGAGACGGCACAATCTCAAAAGACACGCGACACTCTGGCCTGGTTTGCCGGTGCGGTCGTTTTGGCGGTTATCGGATTCTACTTCGCGCCGCGCGAGAGTATCGATGTCCGGGCCGACTACCTCAACACCTGGAGCGATCTGCCGTTGATCGGATTGGTCGCCTTTGCCATCGCCTTTCGTCGTCCGCCCTCGGCGTCGGGTCGGGAACACCGCTTTTGGATTGCCTGGGCCGCGGGATTTGGATGCTGGTTTGTCGGACGTCTTGGCTGGGGCGTTTTTTGGTACGTTGGCCTGCCCATCGACCTAATTGGCGATTTCTTTTTCATGCTGCTTTACGTCGGCCTGCTGATCGGGCTGGAACATGATCCCGGTGGCCCGGCGCCTTCGGGTTTTGAAAAGCGATTGCGGCAATTGACGACTGGCGGGGGCGTCATCCTACTGCTGGCAATTTTTGTCTACTTCACGTTGATCCCCGCTTTGGTAAAGCCCGATACCTACGACAGCTGGAAGCCCGCGGTTCTGGGCACCGTTGTTTTTGACACCTACGTTTTTGTGCGGCTCTACGGACGGTATAGACAAACGAGGGACCCCTATTGGCAACAGGTCTATCGCTGGTTGGCCACGGGTTTTGGCCTGTGGGTCATCACCGATGCTCTCGATGTGTATACCACATTTCACGCCATCGAAATTCTCGAAGAGGGAATGCCTCTCTACCTGTTTTGGTATGTGCCCAACGTTTTGCTGGTCTGCGGGGTGCTGGTCAGCCGGAAGAGCCACAGCCCTTCCGAAATCGCCGCCAGAAAGAACCAACCCGTGACCATGGCTGGCCCTCTGGGCGGCACACCATTGTTGGTCTACGTCTTCATTCTGCCGCTCACCCATGTCGCGTTGAATCAGGCCGGCCTTGCGGATGCTGACCTGAGGGGAGCGCGAGAGATCCTGCTGGCGGTCTCCACCGCCGTAATGGCCGGCATCATCTACAAAACCCATCGCATGGTATTGGCCAAAAACCGGCACCTGAGCGGGGAGTATGAATCTGTTTCCCAATCTCTGGCGATCACCAATCAAGGCCTTGAAGAGCGCGTGCGGCAGCGCACCGCAGAGCTCGAAATCGCCAATCGCCACCTCGCCCAGGATCTGGAACAAAGAGACCAAACAGAGCGACGCATGCGTGCGGCCGAGGCCCGCAACCGCGCCCTGATCCAGGCCGTGCCCGACGCGCTGATTTTGGTGGACCACCGCGGCCTGGTCCAAGACATCTATTCGGGCCGGACGAAGCTGGAGGATGTGGATCTGCAGTCAGTGCAAGGCTCGGCCCTGAGCAACCTCATCCCGGTTGAACACCGTTCGGAAGTCGCCTACACCCTGGGTTTGATTCGCGACGGAGTCAAAGCTGAGGCCGGCCCCCTGGCGCTGGAATACTCCGGCGGCACCCAACACCTGGAGTTCCGTTTTGGTCGATGCGGTGAAGATGAAATTCTGGTCGTGATCCAGGACGTGACCGAACGGCGGGCGTTTGAATCATCGTTGCAGCAATCCCAGAAGCTGGAGAGTCTCGGTGTCATGGCCGGTGGCATTGCCCACGACTTCAACAATTTGTTGACCGGCATACTGGGCAACGCCCAATTGTCTCGCGAAATCCTGACCGAAGAAACAGCGGTTGACGCTCGACTGGCCGCCATCGAAAACTGCGCGACCCGGGCCGCCAAATTGACGAACAACCTGTTGGCTTATGCCGGTGAGGCCCACATAGAACGTGAACCGTTGAATCTGGTCACGGTTTTTACCGAAATGGAAACCCTCTTGGCCGCCGCCATTCCCAAGCGGGCCAGTTTCGAAATGAGGATCGGTTCAGAGCCCCTCTGGGTCATGGGCAACGAAGCCCAGTTGACGCAAATTCTGCTCAATCTCGCCCGCAATGCCACCGAATCGTTGACCGACGGCAATGGCTCCGTTCTGGTCGATATGGGCCTCTGTCAAATTCCGGACACCGGCGTGAACAAACAAATTCTAGGCGACAAGCCCGCACCCGGCCAATATGTGCGCCTGCGGGTGCAGGACACCGGCAGCGGCATGACATCCGAGACCCAGAAGCGCATATTTGACCCATTCTTCACCTCCAAAGGCACCGGGCGCGGCCTGGGGTTGGCTGCGGTGCTGGGCATTGTCAGCCACCACGATGGAGCCTTGTCGCTCGACTCAACGCTGGGCCAGGGCACCGAGTTCTCCGTCTATTTCCCAGCTTGCGAAGATCCGGAATTGCGCTCTAACGAAACCGCCAAGACGCAGCTGCTCTCCGGCATGGGCACGATCCTCGTCGCCGATGATGAAAATGGCGTGCGACAACTGATCACCGCTTTCCTGAATCGGCACGGCATTGCCACCATCGAGGCTGCCGATGGTGCCCAAGCCGTGGAAATCGCACGCAACCATCAGGGCCAATTGGCGGCGATCGTGATGGACTACGCCATGCCTAAACTGACCGGCCTGGAGGCCTACCACCTGATCCGGCGCAAGGATGCTGACGTTCCCTTCATTCTCATGAGCGGCTACGGTCAGCGAGAAGCTCTCAGTAGTCTGGTTGATGAACCACGCACGGTGTTCCTCAAGAAGCCGTTCGCACTCAACGAGTTTGCCGCCGCCCTGAATCAACAATTCCGGTTCTTGAGCAAAGAAGCCAACGGCTGATCTCGCCTGACTCCGATCCCTGTTCAATAAAAAGGTTGTGCCTCGAAGATTGTGTCTTTGCTCTCCCCTTGCCGGTTCAATCAGCAAAGGGGATTTTTTAGTACCCGTAGACTAATTCATGTCTGCGGTTGGTCTTCAAGGCCCGAGTCTCAACCTTCCGGTCATAATAATCTCCCCATCGATGCGGTAACTCAGCATGGCCTCGAAACAACCTTCCCAAAAACAGCTCCGATATCTCTAGAGGCCGCTCCATCATGCCCCGCTGCATAGCCGGAGTTGGGCTAGCACGTGACTTCTCTCGCCGGCGTTTGATGTAGTTTCTCCAGACCAACAAAATTGCCAACCGTTCGGCACTTGACTGCCTCCGCTTTGACCAAGCAATGGTCTCGCGTTTGTGATTTGCGCTACTGTGCCGGATGAGAAGATCCAACAAGTTGACTGACCACAGGCTGTTG
>JADGEP010000380.1 GCA_016744275.1 Candidatus Krumholzibacteriia bacterium
AGACGGGACGACGCACACTCTCCGACCGATGGCTGAGGGATCGTGACCGTGGTGCTTTTGTTTGAGTTCTTTTGTTTGTGTGTCTTGCCTACTCGCTGGCTTTGCGCCTCCCTATCCTGGGTTCTGTCGCGGTGCCATTGCCATCTGCGCGAGCGATGTGCCGCGGCACCTGTTGACCGGCCATTGGCCCGATCTGCTGGCGGCCGATCCGGATCTGGTCATTGAAGTCATTGGGGGCACCCAGACTGCAGGGGAATTGATCAACGCGGCGCGTGAGCGGGGCATCGCCGTCACCACGGCCAACAAGCAGTTGCTGGCCGTGGATCCCGAGCTGCTGCAGGCCACGGTTGCGAGTGGCCACCCGCTGCTGAAAGCCTCGGCCAGTGTAGGTGGCGGGCTGCCCGCCCTGGAGCACACCGCTCTGATCAGTGGCGAGCAACCCGTGACCGCCTTGACGGGCGTGCTCAACGGGACTTGCAACTATGTTCTGGATCGTCAGCAAGAGGGCGTCAACCAATCCGGTGCTATCGCCGAGGCCCAGGAGCGGGGCCTGGCCGAAGCCGACCCTCACCTGGATATCAGCGGCTGGGATTGCGTCTACAAATTGTCGTTGTTGGCCTCGACCGCCTTTGACGATCTGGTGACACCTGAAGAGATCGCGCGTGAAGGGCTGGAGTCGGTCTCGGAAGCTCAGATAGCGGCGGCTCGTGAACGCGGCGAGGTCTTGAAATTGGTGGCCGAAGCCCGGCGGCTGGGCGGTCGGATCGTGGCCCAGGTCAGCGTGCAGTCCCTGAAACCGAACCACCCGTTGGCGCAATGCCGACAGGAAGCCAACTGCCTGCTCATCGAAACGGCCAGCGGCCACACCCACCGCACTGATGGCCTGGGTGCAGGTCGTTGGCCCACCACTTGTTCGATTCTGGGGGACGCCCTGGACGTGCGGAGGCAGTTGCTCGCACCGCCAACATCTGTCCGGACAAGGTACCAGAAAGGAGTCGGTTCCTGACCATCCCAGCGGGGCTGGCTAGAAAAGAAAAGTCAGCCCCGCGTGGGCACCAAGCACAAAGCCATTGCCTTCATCGCCGGACCAACCGGGCTTCCAGACGACGCTGGCAGACAGATCGCAAGCCGCGGACTCGGAAATCAGGAGCATCACTCCACCTTGGCTGGCAAACCCAAACCTTGTGAAGCCTCCAGGGCTGCCACCATGAGAGGCGCTGAACTTGTGTTTCAGGGCAGCGATGCCAATTTCGACAAAACCCACACTGGCCTTTGCCGGTTTGTTCGCCCTATCGGCGTGGCGTCCGAACATGAGTTGGAATTCGTTGATCGTGGTTTCGATTTCGGCAACCTGATAATACTCTTCAGGATTGGCGAAGGATTGCGACCCCAGGGATTGATGGCGGAAGGCCAGATGCAAGTACTCGCGGCCTCCGACCATGACCCGCATTCCTCCCTGGGCATTCATGCCCGCTTCCATGCCTTCGAACCAGGCTCCTGCCGGTGCGCCATACCCTGCGCCCGCATCCACGGCCACGGAAAAAAGGCGTTTTTGGCGAACGCGGTTCAGAGTAGCTCCCCTGCGTCCTGCAGTGGCATCGTCGTTTTCCCTATGGGCATCCGGGGCTAAATTTGGCGCTGGCATCAGCCGCGGTTCTTCGTGACGGGCCAGACCGATCGCATGAGTGATGTCGTTGCCATTGGCATCAAAAATCCGTGCGATTTCATCGGGCTGCAATATCCGCGTGGCGCCATCGGGCCGGCGCATTTTGAGCGCTTCGCCGCCTTGCACCCAGCTCAAGGTTACGTTCTTATACTGCCACCCCTGAGAGTCGATCACCCGCACTCCGGACCACAGGGTATTGGCCTTTTGAAGGTCTTCCCGAGTTTGGGATTGGGCCACCGTTGCCCCAAAGACAAATAACACCAGGAGCACGGCGAGTTGGATTTTTCCGAAGCGCGTCATCGTATCCTCCGTCTCATCTACAACAATAGAGCGAGGCCCAGATGAGCACCCATCAACAACCCGTTGCCTTCATCGTTTTCACCAAAACCCGACTTCCAGGTCACGCTGGCCGAGATATCAAAGGCCAGGTTTTTATCCAAGAGAACCAGAACCCCGCCCTGCAGCACCATCCCCGTCTTCGTGATTGAATCCGAAGAATTGCTCAGGCTGGGGGCGGCGAATATATGTTCCATCACGGAGATTCCATATTCCAGGTACCCCACGCTCTTCACTTGGGTACCCTGCATCACCGCGGCATTGCGGCCGATCAGCAATTGGTACTCGCGCAGGGAAATCTCCAAATCCACCGAAATCGTCACGGGATCAACATAGACGTCGATGGATTGATCACCAAAGTCCTGCCGGCGGTAGATGAAGCGCATGTAGTCCACTTCGGTGACCATGGCCCGCGCGCCCACCTGAAAATTCAGCCCGTCATCCAGGCCGGAAAACCAGGTGCCGGCGTGAGTGGCATATCCCATGCCGACATCCAAACCCACGTTGAACAATCCGGCGGTGCTGAGGGTTGTTGCCCCGGAAGATTCGGTGCTATTGAGCACCGCACCGCTGGCCCTGGAATTGTCCGCAGCCGCAGGTTCGATGAACCCACCAGCGCCAGGGGTTCGCGCCAAGCCCACCGCAGCGGTAATGTCCACGCCCTGGGCATCGTGAATGAGCTGGACATCCTCGGGAGCCATCGTTCTGGTCGCGCCGTCGGTGCGGCGGATTTCCAGGAACCTGCCATCCTCGATCCAAGTGATGGTCACATTCTCCAGTTGCCAGCCGTGAGCATCGGTGACGGTGACACCGCGCCAGGTCTGAACCGATGTTTGCCCCCAAGCCACCGTCGTCATGGCCAACAGAATACAAAACGTGATGGTGCAGTGGAGAATTTTGGATACAGACATGGCTACTCCCCTTGACGGCTCCGATCAAAACAACCGGAACAGTGAAGGGTGAGTTTGGCACGCCAATGAGCGGCGATCAACCCCCATCGCAAAAAACGCTGCCGGCCCCCGTATAGACATCACCATGCCGGGGCTGAGTGTACGGCGGTGTTGTCTTGCCGAGTGCCGGCAACATTTGAGAGTTTTCTATTGAGCGATCAGGCCGAAGCCGTCAGGTATTCCTCTCTTGCCCGGATCAAGCCCGCGACCCGGTGGTCGTCCTGGAGCAAGGCCTTCATGAGTTCTGCCAAACCAATGCGGCCGCGTTCCCCATCGAGGCTGTTGCGGGCCGAAATGTCCGCCGCGCGCAACAGCACCCGTTGCAGTTTGACGCTGGGAGTCGCGCACTCGCCCCAGGCCGCACTGTTGAACTCGTCCATTACGGGCAGTTTGTTCAGGTCGCGCTCCAACTGAAAGTGAAGCTTGGCCTGTTGGTGATCGTTTTTACCCCTACGCAAAGCGTCCAGCCCGGTGCGACCGGTGGCCGCCCAAACCAAATGCAAGGGGTGCACTTCTCTATGATTCATGTTTTCAGCCTTGGCACTGGCCTCGCGCAGGACCTCCATGGCCCTAGGTGTCCAGATAAACAATGTCAGTCCTCCTCTTCAGTGAAACGTGCGGGCCGAACCCACGACCAGGACAATTGCCCTACGATCCATGTAAGTCCCCGCCGGAATCCGTCCCAACATGTCGGGATGAGTTCGGCCCGCGTTCAGTTGCTTCCGCTTGGCTGTGCTATCTTGCTTTCTCTATTGCAGTGGATGTGCCAATGGGACACATTTGGTTGAAATGAATCTCAAAAACCCTTAAGTACTACAAATGCAATGGG
>JADGEP010000381.1:0-3393 GCA_016744275.1 Candidatus Krumholzibacteriia bacterium
CGATGACTTTGTATTCGGTCAGCAACTCGCCAATTTCTTCGCCAACCTTCATCACATACTGCAAATCGGCTTCGCCGGATTCGCTCATGGGCGTTTGCACCGCGATGAAGACGACGTCCGCATCGGCCATGCCTTCGGCCAATTTGGTGGTGAACGTCAAACGCTTCTCTTCGACGCCCTTGAGTACCAGACGATCGAGTCCCGGTTCGTAGAACGGAATCTCGCCATGCTCGAGGCCTTCAATGCGCTTGGGGTTGATGTCCACACAGGTGACCTGGTGACCAAAGTCCGCCATGCATGCTCCCGATACGAGGCCCACGTAGCCCGTCCCCACCATACAGATCCGCATCATTGGTATTCCTTTCGAGCCTCATCCAGCAGGCCCAACAGCGTTGCGGTGAAATCCCATTCAGGGTCCCACCCGGTTTCCGTTCTCAGTTTTGTGTTGTCCCCGACCATGATTGGCAGGTCGGATGGACGACACCGGGCCGGGTCCTTTTGCAAGGAAATGGGGCAGGTCGCCGCCCCGGCCAGAATCTCCAGTCCTTCTTGTATCGTCATGCTTTTGCCGGAACTTACATTATATATTTCCCCCGGCCGGCCTTCCTTGGTCAACAACCGATAGGCCGCGATCACATCCCGCACATCCAGGAAATCCCGCACGGCGCTCAAATCTCCGGTTTTGATCTCGGTGGGGCCTGCTCCGGCTTCAGCGGCCGCAATTTGGCGGGCAAAGCTGGGAAAAGCAAACCGGGCGTCGTGTCCGGGGCCGGTGTGGCTGAATGAGCGGGTCAGAATGATCGGCATTTCATATGATTGTGCGTATTGGCGGCACAAGAGCGTTTGGCTCACCTTACTGACGCCGTAGGGGGAAATCGGCCCTACCGGAGCATTTTCCCCAAGGGGAAACCGGGCGGGGGACTGGGGGCCATATTCTTCGCAGGACCCCACCGCGAGCATCACCGGCCGTTCACCGACTTTGGCGTGCCGCAAGGCCTCCAGCAAATTCAGGGTGCCGATGACGTTGCTATTGAAGGTGTCCAGTGGATCAGAGAAAGAAACGGCGGCCGAGCTCTGCGCCGCCAAATGGTACACCGTTGAAGGCCGCAGGCTGGACACCAGTTCGGCGATGGGACCGGCTTCTTCGAGGGCCAAGGGCAGGTACCACATCGTGCCCGCATCGCAAACATAGTTCACCGCACCGGGCAATGCCGCCGCTTCACCCTGCAACGTGAATGGTCCCACCTGGGCGGGCAACTCGCTGCCGGCCGGATGTTTGCCCACCCCGATGACCGGTTGGCCACCAAGAATCAGGCTGCGGGCCAGATGTCGGCCCACAAAGCCCAGGGCGCCGGTGATCAGGCCGCACGACCGCTGGGAAGATTTCTGTCGGGAGTTTGCCATGCTCAGGTGTTCATCAATCGCAGCCACTCTTTGTAGATGCAGCGGTCCTGAATAACCTTGAGGCCGGCTTCGCGGGCAGTGGCGGTGGCCTCTTCATGGACAACTTCTTCCTGCAACCATACCGAGGAGGCGCCCACCGCGATGGCCGCTTCCATCACCGGCGGCACCGTCTCGCTGCGCCGAAACACATTGACCACGTCGATAGGGCCTTCCACTTCGGCCAAGGAACCGACGATGGGCAGCCCGAGGACATCCTGGCCCACCAGCAATGGGTTGACGCCAATGACCTCAAAGCCCTGGCCTTGCAAAAAACGGGCTATGCCATGGCTGGCCCGGTCAGGCTTGGCAGATATGCCGACCACGGCTATGCGTTTCATCGATGACAGGATGTCTTTGACGACATCATCCTGGGGATTGGTGGCCGTGCTATTTTCGCCCATGTCTGACCTTTCGTTCCGATTTGCTAGGATGGGATTGATGCCAATCTACTGTCAGAATTGGGCAATGTAAACCCCGGGCGGGCCAATTGGCGTCGAGTTTTTGCCCCAGCAGAGATTCTGCTTCAAATCACGCGAATAATGAGGTAATATCCCGTCAGATGATTCTCGCCCCTATTTTTTGCCTATCCGTGCATTCGCGGCTCATTTGCCGCGCCGGGTCGTCGTGAGTTGATGGGACCTGAAGGGGTCGTATTTGCCCCGAATCAATGGGGCTTTAAGGGAAATCATGTTCAAATCGTCATTCGGTATTCTATTTCTATTGCTCGCGGTGGTCCTGCAAGCGGGGCCGGCATCATCTCAGATCATTTCATTCAACCCTTCGACGACACTGCCGGTGGAACCTGTATTTGACGTGTTCATCGACATCGATTGCGTGGGCGAAGATGTCAAAGGTATCGAACTCAAAGTGGCCTTTGATCCGTTTTTAGTGCAGTTGGACGGCATCAGCGCTGGCCCCTGGTTCA
Source organism: Candidatus Krumholzibacteriia bacterium (assembly GCA_016744275.1). Taxonomy (GTDB): domain Bacteria; phylum Krumholzibacteriota; class Krumholzibacteriia; order LZORAL124-64-63; family LZORAL124-64-63; genus JAGRNP01. The sequence continues at coordinate 2,369 of JADGEP010000381.1, forward strand.
CGGCATCCGGCGCGGCCCACTATTTCTTTGACTACACGACCACTGATCCCCAGGGCACGATCCATTTTGCCAGTGCCGTACTCGACGGAACCCTCTCGGGGTCCGGTAACATCGCGGTGTGTCATTTTTCCATGATCGGATTTGGAACCTCTCCTTTGATCTTCCAGGACACCGATGTGCGGGGCTTGGAAAACATCGATTTGGGTTTTGCCCACAGCACCGGCGATCTGATCATTCTGGATCCGGTGGTCGAATTGCAGCCTCGTGCGTTTGGGGCGATCAAGGCGATCTACCGCTGATTTTCTCAGGTTGACGATTCCTTTTTCCTACAATTACCCTGACCCATGCCGTAGTATGACTGAATGATCATTCAGTTTTGATTGCCGAGGTCTGTTCAGCAGGCCTTGTACCTCCGGAAGGGGTCGCCGTGAATCCGGTCTTGATGTCATTGCTCATGTTCTTGGCCATGTCGTTGTTTGCCAATACGATGGCGGACCGTTATTGGCTGCTGCGGGCCGGGGAAAACACGAATCGCATCGACAAACTCAAGCAACGATTCAAGACGCTGCTCGTCGTCGGCATCGGGCAAAAACGCCTGCTCTACAAAAAGGGCTCCGGCTGGATGCATACCCTGATTTTTTCCGGATTCATGGTGGTCTCCATCCGCACCGTGACCTTGATGGGGCGGGGCTTCGATGCCGACTTTCACCTGCCGTTGATGGGCGGCGGGCTGGGGCTGGCGTATGCCCTGCTCAAGGACACCTTCTCGATCATCGTCTTGCTGGCCCTGATTTACGCCCTCTATCGCCGCGTGGTGGTCAAGCCTGCGCGCCTGCACCTGAGCGCCGAGGCCATCGTCGTCCTGGTGTGGATCGGGGCCCTGATGGTGACCGATCTATTGGTCGATGCGGCCCTGATCGCTCATCCGAATGGCAGTGCCGAGCAAGGTTGGGCTTGGGCTTCGACCCTGCTGAGTGGCATTTTTTCCGGAAGCTCGGTCGCAGCGCTTGAGCGCCACATCACGG
>JADGEP010000381.1:3403-3768 GCA_016744275.1 Candidatus Krumholzibacteriia bacterium
ACATCACGGTGAACTATTGGATCCACGTGGTCCTGCTGTTGGGGTTCCTGAACTATCTGCCGTTCGGCAAACATTTCCATGTCCTGACCGCTCTGCCGGCGGTTTTCCTGGCCCGCATGTCGCCCCAGGGCAAACTGGAAAAAATGGAATTCGAAGGCCGCGAGACCTTCGGCGTCGGGCGCCTCGAAGATTTCAGCTGGCGCCGCATCCTGGACATGTACACCTGCACTGAATGTGGCCGTTGCGATGAAATGTGCCCGGCTCATTTGACCGACAAACCCCTGCACCCGCGGTCCATCATTGTCGACGAACGCGACAGTGCCTACAGCCTGGCCGATCATCTGGTGAAAGTGGGCAAGCTGAAA
>JADGEP010000382.1 GCA_016744275.1 Candidatus Krumholzibacteriia bacterium
ATGTACCTGTGCCCTGGGTGAATGACCGCAGGGAGGTCGCGTATTGGTAAAGCTCGTCTTCAGGAATGTTGGCGGTCACGACCTGATACGGGCCATCGGCTTCACTGCCCTGGATGGCGCCACGCCGGGTTGAGACATCGCCCATCACATCACCCATGTAGGTCTGGGGCACGACGATGCGCACACTCATGATCGGCTCAAGGATGACCGGCCGCAACTTGGCGGTTTCTTCATCGGCCATGGCCTTGAGACATTTGCTGGCCGCCATCTTGAATGCCGCTTCACTTGAATCCACATTGTGATACGAGCCAAAGAACAGCGCGCATCTGACGTCGACCATCTGATAGCCGGCGATCAGTCCCTCTTTCAGAGTCTCGATACAGCCTTTTTCCACCGCCGGGATGAATTTGTTGGGCACCACGCCGCCCACGATTTCGTCGGCAAACTCAAAGCCCTCGCCCCGCTTGCGGGGTTCCATGCGGATGTGCACGTCACCAAACTGACCGCGTCCACCGGACTGCTTCTTGTGCCGCCCCTGCTTCTCAGCCGTGCCACGCACGGTTTCCTTGAAATCGATGCGCGGTCGCTTGCGCTCCACCACAACCCCGGTCTGCTTTTTCAGCTTGTCGAGGATGTAGTTGGTGTGGATCTCGCCCTGGGTAGCCAACAGGCTCTGAGCCAGATGCGGCTGGTGGATCAGCTTGAAGGTCGGATCCTCGTCAATGAGCTTGTTCAGCCCCGCGGCCATCTTGTCCTCTTCGCCACTGGTCACCGGCGTGATCGCATCGGCGCTGGTGGGCACCGGGTAAACGATTGGTGAGAAACAGAAGTCCACGCCACTGGCCAGGGTGGTCCCGGTGTGGGTGTTCTTCAACTTCGACGCCACGACGATGTCGCCAGCAGTGACGCTCTCCACCTTTTCCTTGGTTTTGCCAATGACCTGGTTCAATTGCCCGATGCGCTCGTTGCTGTGCCCATCCCCACAATCAAGAGTCTCACCGGATTTCATATTGCCACTGAAGAGGCGCACCCAGGTCACGTCGCCACCTTGAGCTTCGTATTGGCGTTTGAAAGCCAGGGCCACCGTGGGACCATCGGCCGCAGGTGTGAAAGAAGCCTCTTCTTCCATTCCGGCACGGGTGCCCGTCATTTCGCTGCGGGTACGGTGGAAAGAACTGGGGAACAGGTTGTTCGCCGAACGCAACAACGCCCGCACGCCCACTTCCTGCTCAGCATCCGTGAAATACACGGGATAGACGGTGCCTTCGAGGGTGCCCTTCTTCAGGCCGGCAATGACGTCCTCTTCACTGAGGGTCAAATCTTCCAGGTACTTTTCCGTCAAATCATCATCGGCGCTGGCGGCGGCATCCATGAGCATCTCACGGGCTTCTTCGACCGCATCAGCCATGTCGGTGGGCAGATCAATCTCGACCGACTCATCGCCCGTAGACTTGTAGGCCTTCATGGCGATCAGATCAATGACGCCCTCAAAGCTTTCACCGTTGCCAATGGGCAACTGCAGCGGAGCCACGCCCTCGACCCGGTCCTTCAGGCCATTCATCACGCTACGCCAGTCGGCCTGCTCGCGATGCATCCGGTTGACGACAATCATGGTCGACAGGTGGGACTTGCGCACCAGGTTCCACAGGTTCTCCGAGGCCACCTCAAATCCGCCGTCGGCCTTGACGACAAACATGATGCCTTCGACGACCCGCAGGGCCGCGTGCACATCACCGCGGAAATCATCAACACCAGGAGTGTCGATGATGTTGAATTTTGTGCCTTCGAATTCGGTCCAGGCCAAACTGGCGGTCACGCTCTGCTTGCGCTCTATTTCATCCTCGTGGTAATCAAAGACAGAGCTGCCATCGTCCACGTTTCCCTTGCGACCGACCTTCTTTGTCACGTGCAGCATCGAGTCGGCCAAACTTGTTTTGCCAACGCCGTGCGGGCCCACTAAGGCAATGTTGCGAATTTTATCCATAGGGTAGGTCTTCAACGCTCGTCCTCCCGGGTCGAAAGGGGTTTGGGGGCTCATTTTAGCCGGATTGCAATTGTAATAGTCTGACAAGTCGCTGTCAACAGGGCCGCACCGTGTTGTTCAGCGGCGAAAGTTCTGGACACCAACAAGGCGGTACATTACCGTTATTCGGGTCTTGGATGCGGTTCTGCCGCCTGGCCCGATTCACATCTGCCCCACGAAAAAATCAGCCAACAGGCCGTTTGCGCCCCAATTTGGGGACCTCAGGGTCTGGTTGAGGTGTCTCGATGAAGTTCAATTCGATTCTGTCATTGCTACTGGCCATGTGCCTGTTGACCTCTGGTTCCCTCGTTTTGGCCCAGGATCAAGCAGAAACACCCGCCGAGGACGCGATCACGCCCATTGCCATTGAGGAAGAAATCCTCGAATGGAGTGATTACACAGTCAAGGCCTACACCCTTTCGATTTGGGGCGGCAGCTTTGGCGGAGCAACCTACCTCGACAACAAACCGCTAGCAGAGCGCTCCATCCTTACTGATGGCGCCGGCGATATCATCGCCTACGACGGTGGCGTGTTGTTTGAGTCCCGCGATACGCGTCACTATGACGCTGCGATCAAGGAAGTCAAATCTGGTAACGCCTTCGGTGGCCGGATCGGCATCTACATTGCCGACGACTTCCACCTGGACTTGCTGGGCAGCTTTGCCTCGGGCGAAGCGGTCACCAGCATGCTCTATACCGAAGATCCGGACGACGCTCCCAATGAATCAGTGCGTGTCGACGTCGATTCTGATCCGGATTTCAAGGTCTACAAGGGTGGTATCGCCCTGATGTACAATGCCAAACCCGCCACCATGTATGGCATCGTGCCCCGCCTGGGCTTCGGTCTTGGTGGTGTCATCAACCGGTACAGCCAGCTGGAAGACAAGACAGCCATGTACCTGGAAGGCAATTTTGGCCTGACCTACGACCTCTTTGACAATATGGAGCTGGGCGTCCAGGCTGATCTGACGACCTTCGGTTTTGAAGTTGACGAATTGGGCTATTCCAAGATGGTCAGCTACGTGACCTACAGCCTGGGAGTCAGCTGGTTCATTGACCGCGTCCCCGAGCAGGTCAGGGCAGCCCACCTTTCGGAGTTGAACTAGTCAAAGTTTCGATCTGACGATCTGTCCCCTGCTGGTCCTGCCGGCAGGGGATTTTTCATGTTTCCTGGGGCCTCTTGGACGAGGGACGACACGTCTCGAGATACGATACCGGGAGCGCAACGACTCCCTACCCAGCGTGCAGTGCAAAAAAAACCGCCGGGGCGAGCCCCAGCGGTTTCACATAGTCACCCCATCAGGGCAAACTACTTCTTCTTCTTAGCAGCCTTTTTCTTAGTGGCCTTTTTCTTAGCGACCTTTTTCTTGGAGGCCTTTTTCTTAGCGACCTTTTTCTTGGTCACTTTTTTTTTGGCTACCTTCTTCTTGGCGGCCTTCTTCTTGGCGGGCGCCTTCTTGGCAGCCTTCTTCTTGGCAGCCTTCTTCTTGGTCGCCTTCTTCTTGGTCGCCTTCTTCTTGGCAGCCTTCTTCTTGGCCGGCGCCTTCTTGGCAGCCTTCTTCTTGGCGGCCTCCTTCTTCGCAGGCGCCTTCTTGGCGGCCTTCTTTTTGGCCACCTTCTTGGTGGCTTTCTTTTTGGCCACCTTCTTGGCGGCCTTCTTCTTGGCCACCTTCTTGGTGGCCTTCTTTTTGGTCACCTTCTTGGCGGCCTTTTTCTTGGCAGCTTTTTTAGCGGTCTTGCGC
>JADGEP010000383.1 GCA_016744275.1 Candidatus Krumholzibacteriia bacterium
GGCCAGGATCACCGCATCCTGTCGGGCGTCAGCTACGCGTGGTATGACTTCAGCTATCGGCAGGAGTTTAATCTGGCCTCAACCCTGGACTACAGTTCGCGCCCGGCGGAACTGGCAATTTTTGTGGAAGACCGTTGGCTTGTGGACGACCTGAGCACAATTCGCGGTGGGTTGCGGTATCGCCAACTGCCTCGTGAGTCGCGCACCCTGTGGGAACCGCGCCTGTCGCTGAGCCGAGCGGTGCGGCCAGATCTGCAACTCAAATTGGGCGGTGGACTGTATCATCAATACCTGCAGTTGGTCTCGACCGAGGGCTTTTCTTCGGGCGATTTTTACGTACCCATCGATGAGACGGCTGATCCGGGTCGCAGTTGGCAACTGGTGGCGGGGGTCGATTGGCAAGCCAACGAAACGACCCAGATGACTCTGGAAGTCTACAATACGGGGCTCGAAAATCTTGTCACCCTGGACAACAACGTACCCGTGGATCAGGGAAGCTTGGTGGCCGACGATCTCTTTGTCACCGAGGGCAAAGGGTATGCCCGGGGCGTCGAAGTCTTTGTGCGTCACAAACGCGAACATTGGTCAAGTTGGTTGGGCTACACCCTGGGCTGGACTCGGCGCACATTTGCCGAGTTGAACGGGGGCGAAAGCTTTGTTCCCAAGTATGACCGCCGGCATGACCTGAACCTGCTGGTGACCCGCCAGACAGGCAGTTGGAGTCTGAGCGCATCGTTCCGTTTTGCCACGGGGCAGGCTTTCACTCCGGCTGCGGCCCGGTACCAGTTGGAGGACCCGGCGACCGGCGCGGTGGATGACTCGCAACAAATCCTGTCGGGGGCGCGCAACAGTGGCCGCCTGTTGGCCTACCATCGCCTGGATGTGAGCGCACGCAGGCCCATTTCCTTACTCGGGTTGCAAGGCGAATTTGTGGCCGAAGTTTTCAATTTGTACAACCGGCGCAACGAGTGGTTCGTGCAATACGACACCGAAGAGGCTATCACCGAAGCTTCGGTGGTGGGCATGTTGCCGTTGATTCCCAGCGTGGGGGTGAATCTTGAATTCTAGATCTGGCATCGGTTGGTTGATCGGGTGTTTGAGCGTGATGGCCTGGGCCCTACTGGGTTGCAGCCCGGAGCGGGACCCGGCGACACTTTTTGCTGCCGATGCGGTCGGCACCCTGGTGGTCGATGCCGCACTGATCGTGGACCAGCCGTTGCCGCGCATCAGGCTGAGCCGGACTCAGGCTCCGGATGTCGCGTATGACCCTCGGGATGCCGAGGTCGGCACCGCCACGGTGGTGGTGCGCACGGGCCCGACGGAATTTGAATACACCTTTTTGCCGGGGAATGAAAGGGTAATGGGGCGATATGTGCCGCTGGCCGGGTCGCCCCCGGAGGTCTTGCCGGAAACTCGTTATGACCTGGAAATTGTCACGGAAAAGGGTGAGAGATTGACGGCTACGACGACCACTCCTCGCCGATTTTCCGTGGAGACCTGGGCGCTCTCGGTGGATGGCACGTCGGGCGGGCGAAACCTGCAGACGTTCGCCGACCAGGGCGACGGCGTATACTTCCATCCGGACAACCTGCTGACATATCCGGAGGGCGTCCTGGATGCCCATTTCTCTGGTGGCGACGCAACGGCCTATGGGGCGGCGGGTTTTCAGTTGGGTTTGTTCAGCCTGGATCGCGAGGCCGGATTGGTGATTGATCCGCCGTTTCTCGACGAAGAGGATCTTGAAGATCTGCCACGCTTGGGATCGTCGCCCGCTCTGGATGGCGAAGATGGCTATGTGCGCCTGCCCTGGTTCAGCATCTTCTACGACGGGCGACACCTCTACAAGGCCTTTGCGGTGGATCGCAATTGGTTCGATTTGATCCGCACGATCCCCGAAGGTGGCGGCGGTTTTGGTCCCGGCGGGAACATCGGCGATGGCGTTGATCCGCCGCTTTTTCGGGTGGAAGGCGGCATCGGGTTGTTTGGTTCGGCTTCGGTGGACTCGGTGGGCTTTTTTATTAGGCCTGTGCCCTAGCCGGGCCATTGAATTTTTCTGGGAATGGGCCCCAACTGTGGGTTATCATGGCGGCATCCGTCAACCTGATCCACCGCCCGCTCCCGGGAGTCTGACCATGCGCCGATTCATCCTGATGTCCTTCCTGCTCATGACTGCCGCCAGTGTCTCGGCTCAAAATGCTGAGCCGGTCTATCGCGAGCAGAATCAGTACCCCGTGCTCGATGAAATGACCGCAGAACGCGAAGCCATTCGTGCCCATCGTGATTCCATCCGGGCTGAGGTCGATGCCATTTATGAAGCCGATGGCGAAGCCCAGGATGAAGCGGCGCTCAGCCTGCGGGTCGACTGGTCTGAAATCGAATCGCCGGATAGCCCGGCTGAGTTTGACCAACTCTGGCATCTGCCGCCCACTCCTCAATTTTACACCGGCACTTGTTGGGCATTCTGTTCCACGTCCTATCTCGAAAGCGAATCCAAACGCATTGCCGGCAACGAAATCAAGCTGTCTGAAATGTGGGTCGTGTATTGGGAGTACGTGGAGAAGGCCCGCAGTTATTTGCGGGAGTTTGGCCACACGCCTGTGGCTCAGGGTGGGCAGGATCACGGCACGGTCGAAATTTTTAAACAGTACGGTGCCGTGCCACGCGAGGCTTATCAAGGCGTGCTGGATTCCCAGGGGCGGCACGACCACAATCTGCTGGCCGCCGAGCTCCAGGGATATTTGAAGTGGGTGCTGGACAGTGGGACTTGGCACGAAGAACAGAACCTGGCTTACGTGCGTTCGATTCTGGACAAGCACCTGGGCGCGCCGCCCACGACCGTCACCTGGGAAGGCCAACGGTATACTCCGCGCGAGTTTTTGACGGGCGTATTGCAGCTGGATATGGAAGATTATCGAGCGGTGGTTTCGCGTATGGATAAGCCGTTCCACGAAGGCGTCCTGCTGGATGTGCAGGACAATTGGCGCCGCGCCGACAACTACTACAATCTGCCTTTGGACGAATTTTATGGAGTGCTGAAGACGGCGGTTGCCAAGGGCTATACCGTATCGATCGGTGGGGACAACAGCGAGCCGGGCATGGATGGCAAGCACGATACGGCCATCATCCCGGCCTGGGATATCCCCTCGGCGGCCATCAACCAAGGCAGTCGCGAATTCCGCATCGTCAACGGCACCACCGGCGATGACCACGGGGTGCACATCGTGGGCACCACCGAAATGGGCGGGCGCGATTGGTATCTCATCAAGGATTCCAACCGCTCCAGCCGCCTGGGTGAGCACAAGGGCTATTACTTCTGGGACGGCGATTACATCAAACTCAAAATGCTCTCCTACACCATCCACAAGGACATGCTGGACGGGCACCTGAAATAGGGCGCTTTCAGCGCCCGGGAACATTTGGCGCGCTGCCGAGTATGGAGTGGGTGAACCCCACCAAGGAGCTTGAGATGGATAAGATGCGGCGATTGTTTTGGAAGGCGCGGCGGGCCGGAGTCCTGGGCATGGTGTTGACGGTCTTTGTGGCTTTTTCTTTCCGTTCGGCCATTGCCGACTGGAACGATGTGCCCACCGGGAGTATGAAGCCGACGATTCTGATCGGTGACCGCATTTTTGTGAACAAGTTGGCCTATGACCTGAAGATCCCTTTCACTCAAACCCGGGTCGCGACGTGGAGCGACCCCGCGCGGGGAGACATCGTCACCTGCTGGTCTCCCGCTGACGGCGCCCGCTTGGTCAAGC
>JADGEP010000384.1 GCA_016744275.1 Candidatus Krumholzibacteriia bacterium
GGTCAAATAGGATGTTTCTCGCGGCACGACATAGGCCTGGGCGGCGGCAAAACCGTCGACCTCCAACATTTGCCCACTCACCAGAGGCCAGGTGCCAACCAGGGTGAACGGCGCATGAAAATCCACGTCCGCAGGGTTCATGATACCAGCCTGCAATTGCGCCGAATCGCGGGCTTCCAGGGAGGCGCTGCCACGCACCATGACATGCAGCGTATCACCACCGGGAATGGCCCAGTCGAGCCTGCCAAAATCTGCCAGGCCGCCTGAGAAGCGGACTCCGCCGGACTGGAACGCCAATTCGACCGGGCTCTCGCCGTTATAGCTGTGAGAAATGAACAGTTCTTGCCACTCCCCGTCCATCTGGGCTGCCGTGCCGTTGCCGCGGGTCAAATTGGTCAGAGTCAGACTATGCAAGGTGTCCGGTTCGCTGCCGCGGTTGGCATAGGAAAACGACAAGACATCGAACTGATCAGCGGAGCCTGGGAATACGGACTGTGTGCCTCCAACCAGGGGCCACATGATGCTTTCATCGGTGGGCAGACCAGGCCAGATGGCGATGCTCATTGTCGCGGAGTTGTTGGCAGCAACAGGGTCAACAGGACTGGCGGTATTGACTGCGGCGGTGCCGGAGATATCAGTACCGGAAGTGCCCGCATCAACTCTCAGATTCAAGATCAAGGAGGCGCGGGCACCCACGGGCAAGTCCCCGACAGACCATGTCGCGGTTCCTTCGGAATACGAACCTTGGTCCGGTGTGCTCGACAAGAGCGTGAGTCCTGCCGGCACAGCGCAGTCCAACGTGATGCCGGTGGCCGCCTGCGGCCCACTATTGGTTGCAGTCAGTGTCAGGGACACTTCCGAGTCCTCAAACGACACCGCGACGTTGGGAACCAAGGTCAGGGCAAGATCCGCCCCTGCCACCGAGATCAGCGCCGATGTCGTATTGTTGACCAAGTCGGCATCGTGCTCTTCGGCACTGGCGATGACCGCCGGACATGCAATGGTCTGGCCGGCAGCGGCGGGCAAGATCAGTGCAGCGATGGTCAGAGTATCATTCAGTGCCGGATTCAAGCTTGGAACTGTCCATTGGCCTGTTGCCTGGTCATAGCTGCCCCGGCCCGGATCAGCGGACTGGAACGATAGGGTTGCCGGCAATTCGTCGGCAACAACGATGCCATTTGCCGGATTGGGGCCATTGTTGGTGACCACCAGTTGCAGGCTCACGACATCACCGGCGTTGGCAATCGGCAAGTCCACCGATTTGGTCAATTGCAGGTCGGCGGTAGGCACCACAAAGCTGGCAACAGCACTGTCGTTGCCGGTGTCGGAATCAGCTTGGTCGACCGCTGTGATAGTGGCCGTATTGGCGACCGGAGCCCCAACACTGCCCGGATCCACCGTGACCAGAATATTCAGTTCGGCTTGGAACCCCTGGGCCAAATCACCAATCGTCCATAGACCAGTTATCTCGTCGTAGGCACCCTTGTTCACCAGCGCCGAGACGAAGGAGACTTCAGCGGGCAAGATATCCGTCACTGTGATGCCGGTTGCCGCGCCGGGGCCGTTATTCAAAATCGTGAGAGAATAGGTCACCGTATCGTCGACGTTGGGGCCCGGGTCATTCAGCGATTGGGTCAACTGCAGATCAATCGCTCCGACAGTTGCTACCACGAGGCCGGCGGTGCTGGAATCGTTCACACTGTTGGCATCGCCCTCGTCCACCGTAGCCAGAGTCGCCGTGTTGATGATTGTCATGCCCTCAGTACCAGGATCGATTGTCACCACAATGTCCAGGGTCTGATTGTCGCCATTAGCCATGTTTCCGGCCAACCACAGCCCCGTACCTTCATTGTAGGTGCCTTGGCTGGGCGAAGCGGAAACAAAACTCACACCGCTGGGCAGCATGTCGGATATCGTGACATTGGTTGCCGCCGAAGGGCCATTGTTGGCCGCTCTGAGCGAATAAGCGACAGTGTCTCCAACATTTGGCGCGGGATTGTCGACAAATTTGACGATTTGAATATCAACCTGAGCTACGTTGATATTGACCGTTTCGGAATCATTGAGGTTGTTGGGGTCGGCCTGGTCCAGGCCGATGATCTCAGCCGTTGTCGATATGATGTCGCCGGAAGTGTTCGCATGGACCAGAGCGACAATCACAAGTGTGTGCACTTCGCCGACATTGATGTTCGCCACATCCCACTCGCCCGTGCCTTGATTGTAGCTGCCGCTGCTTGGTACGGCGCTCTGAATACTGACGGTACCCGGCATGCGGGCATCAACCAGAACGTTTGTCGCCGGATCGGGTCCATTGTTGCCCAGAGTGGCCGTATAGGTGATCACTTCTCCCTCATCCGGCGTGGGATTGTCCACCACCAGGGACAGGTCCAGATCTGCTCCCGATGGCGCCAGAATCGTAATATCCACCGCGTCGCTGTCGTTCGAAGGAACCGCGTCAGGCTCGGACGAGAATGTTACTGAAGCGCGGTTGGTGAGTGTCAATCCCTCACTGCCGGCATCGACGACGGCAACGATTGTCAAGGTTTCGCTCTGGGCCCCAACCAATTCACCCAGGCTCCAAACGCCCGTCCCGTCGTCGAAAGCGCCCTGGGAAGGCACTGCCGACTGGAAGGTCAAACCGGCGGGCAGAACGTTCGTGATTTGAATTTGAGATGAAGCGATGGCACTCAAATTGGAAGCGGTCACCAGCAATGAGACAGTATCCAGCTCCACCGGCGTCGGATTGTCCACAGAGGTGGAGAGACTGAGGTCGGCGCTCGTGCCGGGGTTGGCCATGGCCAACCAATAGTAGTCGTTACCGACGCTGTTGACCGACGGGTTGGTGCCGACCTGCAGGCCGCCCCAATGCATATCCTGCACCAGATTGTTTTGTATTCCGGTCTGCCCAAAAAACAAACTGGCGTCTCCGGCCAGACTGCGGGGGCGATGAACCGGCGGCACCGTGCTGTCGTTCATCATCACGACATATTGTGGGTCCAAACCTAAACCTGATATCTCGCGTCCGGGCACGTTGTCACCGGAATATTTGCCAAATTCGATCACTTCCGGGATGCCCTTCCACATCGCGTAGTAATAGTCCTCACCGGCGTCGTTGGTCGATTTGCTCTGCGAGATTCGGAAACCATTGTCGGCAAAATGATCGATGCTTTGGGAAATACTGCCGCTACCATCGAGGGCAAAGGCGGAAAACAGGCTCATATCGGTATGGCGCATAACCGGCAATTCCCCACCGGCCGAGAGAATCAGCCCGGCGTCGGGAAACATATTGAGCAGAGGAATTTCTCGGTAGTTGCCGCCGTTGCCGACGTAGTGACCAACTTCCAATAGGCCATCGACGGCTTGCATGGCGACCCAGTAGTACGTCACACCATCATCGTTGACCTCCGCTTTGGTCCCAACGGTAAACCCGAAGGCATCCAGGGACTCGACTCTGTCGGATTCCAACTTCTTGTTGTCGGCCAACCGGCGCGACTCGCCGGCGGGCATGTCCTTGGTGCGGATGTACGAATGATTCGTTTCAGCGCTTTTGACCAGCACGAGATCCGGTTGAAAACTGAGACCAGTGATTGCCTGAGACGGCGCGCCATCACCAATGTAGCTGCCGGTGGCGATAAAATCCTGAGCCAGGGCCGCAGAAGAATGGACAAATACAACCAGTATAACGAGGAAGGCCCACACCCGTTTGCAATTCCGCGAGTGCTTTGTGATCTCATTCTGGCGGTCTTTTGCTT
>JADGEP010000385.1 GCA_016744275.1 Candidatus Krumholzibacteriia bacterium
AGCGAGGTGCACGCGATCAACCAAGGGGGTTTCTTCGGAAAAAAGCACCTCGATGGCCGCTGCCGTTTTCAGCAAGGGGTCGCGCCCATTGCGGCCATAGACCATCAGGTTGACCATGCCGTGGGGGGCCAGATTTTGGCGCAACAATGCCAGGCTGGCGGCGGGGTCGCTCAAGTGATGGATGACACCCGAACTGTGGATCACATCGTAGCCACCGGCTGGTGCCTTGAGGCCCTCGAGCGTCATCAAGTCGACTTCCTGCAGGTGGATGTTGCGCAGGCCGCGTTGGCTCACGGCAGCCTTTGAGTCGGCCAATCCGATCCGGTTGATGTCGATGCCCGTAAATTGCACGCCTGGTTGCAAGGTGGCTGCTCCGATCAGGCCCAGGGCCCGTCCGCACCCGGCATCCAAAACCTGCCTGGGGCCGGCTGTGGCCGGGGCGAGTTTGCCATGTGAGAGAATCAAATCGACATCGCTGCCCAGCCGGTTGGTTGGCACGCCGCTGGGATAGGGGAACCGTTCGTACATATCCCGGATGGCTGACGTGATCTGATCCATGGCTGCTCCTTCAGGGCCAAATGGCAAACGCTCTCGGCGATGATTTTTTATAACCGAATTTGGGGCGGGCGTCAAAACCGGACCTAAAAAAGCCCCCGTCGCCATTTGGAAACGGGGGCCCATGCTGTCATTGGCGCGTTATTTGGCTTTGATGCCTTCAATCTCCAGGCTGATCTTCACGTCTTCGCCGATCACGACGCCGCCGCTTTCAATAGCCGCATTGTAAGTCAGGCCCCATTCTTTGCGTTTGATTTTGCCCGTGACGCTGAACCCGGCGCGCTCATTGCCCCAGGGATCTTTTACCGAGCCGTTGTATTCCAGGTCAAATTCAACCGGGCGCGTCACACCGTGCATGGTCAATTCGCCATACATCGTGCCTTCGGAATCGTCTTTCATTTCCACTCGAGTGGATTTGAAGGTCATGACTGGAAATTTGGCAACGTCGAAAAAGTCTTCGCTGCGCAGATGGTCATCCCGTTTTTGGTTGCCCGTGTCGACTGAAGTGATCTGAACCGTTGCTTCGGCCTGCCAGCTGTCGGGCTTTCCTTCAGTGAAGCTGAACTTGCCCGCAACATCGCCGAACGATCCCTTCACCTTGCTGATCGTCAAGTGCTTGACCTGAAAACCAACGGCGCTGTGGGAGGCATCCACCTCATACTCAGCCGCCGATACGGCCACCGCGCTGACCATCATCAGGGCCATCAGGCCCAGGGCAACAATGCTGTTTTTCGTTTTCATGATCTGTCTCCTCTATGGGTTTGCCTGGCCTTGACCAGGAGTCTGTTCAAATCTTTCAGCTCGCGGGCACTCATGTGCCCCAAGGCCTCGTGATGCATGTCGGACGTGGGCCCGTCCATATCTGCCAGCAGGGCCAACCCTGCTGGGGTGATGGAAATCAAAACCACCCGACGGTCTGTAGCCGAACGTTCGCGCGAAGCGAGATCCAGCTTGATGAGCTTGTCGACCAATCGCGTCACATCCGGGACCCTGGTCACCATGCGCTCTCCAATGAGAGAGCAGGCCAGGCCTTCACCTTTTTGGCCCCGCAAAATGCGCAAAACATTGTACAAGGGCGCGCTTAGCCCACGCTGCTTGAATATGCGGTCGAAGGGACCAGCCAAAAATCCCGTTGTTCTCATCAGATTCAACAGGGTTTCCTGTTCCTGCGACTCAAACGCGAGGTTCTGCTTCAGGTCTTTTCGCAAAGTTGACATACCGGCCTCTCTTCCAAATAGTTCCGTGCGGAGTCAATGTATGTGAGAATGAAGGTTGTTGCAACAGGTAAGTCAAAAAAAGAGAAATCAGCGGGAAACGGGGGCCCACCTGGACAGTGTTTCAGCCAGGGCTTCGGCCTTGAGGGGTTTGGCCAGATAGTCGTCCGCACCGCCGCTCAGGTACTTCTCCTTGTCGCCCACCAGAGCGTTGGCGGTCAAGGCCACGATTGGAATGTCTTTGCACAACACGCCGTTCTTGCCGGCGCGAATACGATTGATGGCTTGCTGCCCGTCCATGACCGGCATCTGGATGTCCATCAGCACGATGTCAAACTCGCCAACCGACAGGGCGTTCAGGGCCTCTTGGCCATTGTCAACCACGGTCACTTCGGTGATGCCCATTTTCTTGAGAAAGCGCTGCACCACTTTTTGATTCACGAGATTGTCTTCGGCGACCAGTACCTGCAAATGGCGCAAGTCTTCCTGGTTCTGCCATTGGCGAGACTCGGCGGTGGTTACTGTTTCGGGCGCGCTGAGTTCGCCTTTGAGCCACGATTCGAGTTGGATAGCGAAAGCGCGAGGCTTGATGGGTTTGGTGACGACGGTGACCGGGCGGGCGCTGTGGGACGACAATGAACCCGGCAATGGTGCCCGGTGTCCCAATCTCTCCAATACGAAAAGGTCCCGCCCCTTGAGCAGTGGTCGCCAGGAATCCGGTTCGTCGATCAGCATTTCCTGATCCACGCACAGCAACTCGCGGGTGTCCTGCGCCTCGCCATCTGGCACCGGGTCCAGGTCGTCAGGTGAAGTCAGAATTTGAGGCGAAGCCGCACCCCATTGGCAAAAGAGCGCAGCGAGATGCTCTGCGGTCGCAGAACTTTTACTCGCCAGGATGACTTTTTTGGCCGCCAATGCGTCGAGCTTCATGCCCGTGCCTGAGGCTGCTGATTCTTCCTGCGAGATGCCCAGCACCGCCGTAAACCAAAAAGTTGAACCTTGTCCCGGCACGCTTTCGACGCCGATTTCGCCACCCATCATTTCCGATAACAAACGGCAAATGGAGAGCCCCAGACCGGTGCCGCCAAATTCCCGGGTCGTGGAGCTGTCGGCCTGGGTGAAAGGTTGGAAGAGAGAGTCCTGGGCTGTCTGGGAAATGCCAATGCCCGAGTCGGTGATGGAGATCTTGATCTCGGCAGTAGTGCGGTCGCCAAAGACCTGTTCCACCTGGATATTGATATCCCCGGTGCTGGTGAACTTGATGGCGTTGCCCACCAGATTGGTCACCGTCTGGCGCACGCGGGTGGGGTCGCCGATCATCATCGGTGGCAAATCGGCCGCGGTGCTGGTGACAAATCCCAGGCCCTTTTCGTGAGCCTTGAGGGCCAACAGGTCGCCCACTTCTTCAATGGTGGTGACCAGATCAAAGGGGATCTCTTCGAGTTCCAGCTTGCCGGCTTCGATTTTCGAAAAATCCAGGATGTCGTTGATGATCGCCAGCAGGGATTCGGCGCTGCCATTGGCGGTCATGACGTAGTCGCGCTGCTCTGTTGAAAGCTTCGTGCCCAGCAGCAGCTCGGTCATGCCCAAGACGCCATTCATGGGCGTGCGGATTTCGTGGCTCATGTTGGCCAGAAAATGGGACATGCTTTCGTGGGAGGCCTCGGTTTCCATGGTGAGCGATTGGGCGTGGGCGATGGCGGCAACCAGTTGTTCGTTTTCCAAGGCAGATTCGGCATTGCGCCGGGCCAGGGCCTGCTCGGCCTGCACCAACGGTGTGACGTCACGCATGACGATGGTAGCGCCGACGACTACGCCATCGGGGCTTGTCAGTGGTTCGTACCAGACATCGAAACTGGAAGTGATCTCTTCGTCCTGGATTCTTTCATAATGGCCAACTCCGCGTTGGATCGCATGGGTGAGGCGGCACTCTTCACAATCTGCAGAATTGTCGCCGGAGAGAACCTGA
>JADGEP010000386.1 GCA_016744275.1 Candidatus Krumholzibacteriia bacterium
GCCCTGGCGGTGGTGGCCAAGCAAACCCCAGATGTGATCCTGCTCGACGTGAAAATGCCCGGCATGGATGGCTTCGAGGTGCTCGAAAAGTTGGAGGCGACCGGCAAAGGCATTCCCGTGATTGTCATTTCTGGCCACGGCAACATCGAAACGGCCGTCGATGCAGTGAAGCAGGGGGCGTACGATTTTCTGGAGAAGCCTCTGGATCGCACCCGGCTGTTGGTGACGTTGGGCAATTGCCTGGATCACCAGAAAGATCGCCAGATCGCAGGCACGCTGGTGGAGCAGGCGCAAGGCTCGCCGTTGGTGGGCGAGAGCGCGGGCATGAAGGCTGTGAAGGAATTCATCGAAAAAGTCGGTCCCAGCGAAGGCACTGTTTTGATCACGGGTGAAAATGGAACGGGCAAGGAGCTGGTTGTCAAAGCCATCCATGAGGCCAGTGCGCGCCAAGGCAATCCCCTGATCGAAGTCAATTGCGCCGCCATCCCGAGAGATCTGGTCGAGTCTGAGCTTTTTGGTCATGAGAAGGGCAGTTTCACCGGCGCAGATCGCCAACGGATCGGCAAATTCGAACAGGCCGACAGCGGCACTCTCTTTTTGGATGAAATTGGCGATATGAATGAAGAGGCCCAGGCGAAAGTGCTCAAGGCCGTGGAGGAAAGCCGGTTTCAACGGGTCGGCGGCACCGACACCCGCAGTGTTGATGTGCGCATTGTCGCGGCCACCAACCGGGACCTGGCCTCGCCTGAATCGGGTTTTCGCCAGGATCTGTTTTTCCGGCTCAATGTGCTTTCCATCCATTTGCCGCCTTTGCGGGAGAGGGAAGGAGATGTGGAATTGCTGCTGGAGTGGTTCATGGCCGACCTGGCCCTCAAGCTGAAAACGACTCCACGCCGATACGCCCCAGAGACCATGGCGATCCTTAGATCCTATTCGTGGCCAGGAAATGTTCGAGAATTGCGCAACCTGGTGGAGCGTATGCTGATACTGGCTTCTGGCAACGTTGTCCAGCCGTCGGATTTGCCGCCGTTGCCCGGAGCCGGCCAGGAGGCCTCAACCGGCGATTCCTTCTTTGCTTGCAATGACTTTCAAGAGTTCAAGTCCCGCAGTGAAGGGGATTTTTTGCAACACAAACTGAAAGAAAACCTCTACAATGTCAGTAAGACAGCGGATGTGCTGGGCATGCAACGCAGCAACCTGTACAAGAAGATCACAAAGTACGGGTTGCGGACGCAGCCAACAGTTGACTGATCCCCGCCCCTCTAAGAGCGTCAACCACAGTTGACACTTAGCGGGCGGCATATGGGGATAAATTGTCGAGATTTGTTGACTTTCAGGCAAATCATCCGTAGATAAAAAGAATCATCTGTCGTTTTTCCCGGGCATGATTGGGGAATTTCGGCAACGAGTGGTTCACATTCAGACGGGGTGTATCCTTGTTGTATAAGGAGAGGAAGAACATGAAAAGAATCCAGACGGTTCTCGTTCTTCTGACGGCAATATTGCTGGTTTCCGCCTCCGTATCTGTTCCCGCCGTTCATGCGGGTGATTCCTATTCCATCGAGCTGCCGCAGGCTGGCCTGAAATCAGGCGACCAGGAAGCTGGCAACGAGAGCGCCCCCATTGATCCTGAGGGCGACCCCGATGGTTTGGATGACACCAATGACGGACCTTCTGCGCGAGCACAAGGTGTGGAATTTGAAGGTGCGGAATGGGCGAAATACCTGTTGTTCCTGCTGTCACAAATTCAACTGCTGGCTCTTTAGGACTGCCTGATATGCCTTAGGGCCATACAGGCAGTCCCGAAGCCGGGACTACTAAAAGAGTAAGGTCACCGGTCCACTTCCTCGCCGAGGGAACGGTTGATGAGAGACAACTACAAAGACGAAAGACGTTTTCGTACTGACCAATCAGGCAGTGGGCAGGGTTTGGACCCTGCGGCCTGGAGCCGGTTGGAGCAAGTGGGTGATCTTCACTATCACTCATCGTCGTTCTCGTCTGCCTTGGATTATTACCAGCAATTGCTCAGCGAAGAATCCCTGAATGCCGTTTCCCGCGAAACGGCTTTGGGAGTCTTGCGCAAGGCCGTGGATTCTCATCTGCGTCTGGGGCACCTGGATCGAGCCGAAGCCCTGTTAGACCGGGCAACGGGCCTGATTAGCCGCACTTCCGGGCTCTCGGATCCTGACGAGACAGCCGTCTTGAATGCCACTTTTGAAATCCGACGGGCCGCTGTCTACCGCGAACGCGGCCGCCTCCATGACGCCCTGAATCTGGCTAAACGGGCTTTTGCTGTTCTGGCCCTGACGGACGAACATGCTGCAGTGGCGCGCCTTCAGACGATTATGGGCATTTGCCATGCACGGCTTGGCCGCCAGGAAAAAGCGGTGGAGTTCTTTTCCGACGGCCTTTCAACCTACCGGCGCATTGGCCATGACCTGGGCGTTGCCAACCTCTTGAGCAACCTGGCAGTCATTGATAAAAACCGCTGCCGCTGGGACAAGGCCCTTTCTCAAATGGAGAAAGCTGTCGAATTGGCGCACCGCCTCGGTGCCAGCCACTTGTTGCCCCGCTTTTATCTCAATCAGGGCATCATCCTCCAGAAAATCGACCGTTTGGGTGAATCCCGGGCGCTGTTGGAAAAAGGGCATCGCCTTGCGGTGAGCCTGGGGGACCAGATTTATGAAACCCGCCTGAATTTGGCCATGGGTCGTTTGGAGACCTTGTCCGGCCGTTACGCGCGGGCTGAAACATTGATTTTTAACGGCAAGAACATTGCCGAGCAAAACCGCTTCATGCGCGAGGCGACCATTGCTGACGAATACCTCGGTGATATTCTGTTGCTGCGTGGAGATCCCGACAAAGCGCGTTTCAATTACAATTTGGGCCTGGAGAAAGCCCAGGCCATTGCCGCGGGAAACGACCTTGAAGGCGAACTGCAGCGGCGCGTGGGTGAGTCCCATTTGTTGGCCGGTCGCTTTGACGATGCCGTGGCTGCTTCTCAGGTTGCCATCGCCATCTGCGAACAGTGTGGCGAAGAGTATGAAATTGGATTCTGTCACCTGACCATGGGCAAGGCTTACGCTGAGCAGGCGGATTGGCAACAAGCCGATCACCATTTCCGTCAGGCGATCGCCAAATTCCAGGAACAGCGCCTGCCCCACTTGTGGTGCCGGGCGATCCTCGAATTTGCCGACCACCGCTTGGAGAACGCACGCGAGCCGGAGCTGTTGTTGTTCCGCCGGTATCTCATGGATGCCCAGGACGATGGAGCATCGTCTGTCAGCGATGTCGTTTTGTGCCGGATTTTAGAAAAACTGGCCTTGGTCCAGGTTCAGTTGGCCCAGTTTGACGACGCCTTGTTGACTGTCTTTGAATTGGAGCGCCACGCTGCCGGTTGCGACGATCCGCATTTGGACTCTGCGGTGGTTTCCTTGCGGAACCGCATCGAATCGGGCTTGCTCGGAGGCGTCAATAATGCCGAATCCCACCTGGAGGCAATATCCGGCCTGCCTGGCTTGTTTGCCAAGGGTGATCATGCCATTCCCCGGAATCTCAGTTCTGTATTGGCCGCTGGAATGGACCGCGTGCAAGCCGACAGTGGTTTCATCGCCATGGTGGAGCATGGCGAACGCGATGGGCGCGGCACCAGCCTTGAGATCACGGCCCGGCAGGGAGTGACCGAAAA
>JADGEP010000387.1:0-517 GCA_016744275.1 Candidatus Krumholzibacteriia bacterium
TTGAACGATTGCGCCGCGGCCGGGAACTGGCCGTAGCCGAGCTCCTTCAATTCCGCGTCGCCACCGCGTAAGCCCGCGCTGCGCACCCATTCATCCCGCATCCGGATGGTATCGCCATAAGCGGCCATGCAAACCCGGCACTGCAGGAGGTGATTCTCCAAGGGGGCCTTTTCAAGGTCCCTCAATCCGCCCTCAATCAGGGCAGCCAGTTGCTCTTCACTCAAGTGGTGATTTTGAGTCGAGTGGGGGTTTTGAGTCGCCATGGTACTTCGTTCTCCGGCAAAAGGTGACCTGACTCGCTACTTCGCCACCGACTGGTCGGGATGATCCTCATCATCTCTCGAATCAGGGCTGTGGTCGCTCGTTGTATCAAAGGAGACGGCGCTTGCACCAGTATTCCGGGAATTGTCCCGGGTTTTTTCTCCCGCGCGGTGGCGTCGGCGCAACTTGCGCACGATGCGATCGAGAATCGTGAATACCCGCCGCCGGCTGCTGATGCCCAATCGATCGGCGATTT
>JADGEP010000387.1:527-3662 GCA_016744275.1 Candidatus Krumholzibacteriia bacterium
CGCTGAGCCCTTCTTCAAAACGCAGAGACAAAATCCGGCGCTCGTCGGCCGGCAATTCGGCCACGTACCGCAAGGCCTTCAGGGACCGGATCTCGGCCTCCTTGTGGATCAAGCGATTCAACGGATTTTGTTCCTGTTGGCTGTGTTCCGCTTCGAAGTGCACAGCATCGCAGTATTCCAGCAAACGCCCCGAGGCCGCGCCCAGAGATTCGGCGGCCAGATCGTACCGCACCCGACGATAGGTCCGTCCGGTGAGTTGGGCGTCGATTTCACCCAGATGATCGATCATGGCGTCTTCACTCAGGCGGTGCCCCTGTAGCCAGATCTGCTTCTGAGCAGCTGTGAATGTTTGGCCTTCCACATAATACAGCCGGTACATTTCCTGATGCACCTCTGAGAGGCGTCGCAATCCGCGGGGCACTTCCCGGCGCCCATGTTCGTGACGCAATTGATCGGTGGCGGCATTGCGGGATACCAGCAACAACCAGGTCGCCAGGCTGGAGCGACCGCGGTAAGTTTGCATCCGGCCCTGGTGCAGATTTTCCAGGACATCGACGTAGGTGCCGCGCACTTGATCTTCGTCAAAAAGGTAGCGACGCAGCACATGAATGATCAGACCGGTGTAGCGGTCGATGAACGTGTGCCATGCGGTTTCGCTGCCGGCCAGAATGGCTTCCACCAGACGCAGATCGGCCTCGTGGCTGGCGTTGGACTCTGGTTCCTGCCCAAATCTGTGGCTGATGCGGCGATCCTTTCTGGAATTTGGATGCCTATATGATAGAGAATAAAAACTTCAAAAACACCATGGGAATTCTGCGTTCGTCTCCGTCTCAATGGGGCCACCGCAGACAAGTCCAGCCTAAACCCTTATCCAGCAATACCTTTTGCCGACTTGAATCCTGACCGTCAGGCCCGTACACTCATGTATCTGTAAGCCCTTGGCATCAACGGTTGGACAACATGCGAGCTCGTACCCCACATATTCGAAGCCTGCGGAGTTTTTTAGCCGGCCTGGCCCTGTTGCCGTTGCTGGCATTGCCAGGCTGTGACCGGGGCCGGGATTTGCGCCAACTTGCTCCGGATTTGGATCCCCAGGTGGCCGGCCTTCTGGCCCGCAACCAAACCGACGACCTCCGTGATTTTTTTCTCAGCGCCGGCACCAATTCCCTGACCTACAGCTTTGATGTGCTGTACCGCGAAGCGGTCTTTGGCGACCAACAACAGGATGGGCAGTTGATGCCCCATTTGGAGACTCTGGCCGGCATCATGGCCGACGACTTTTCTTACGATCTAGGCTACCACAAGTGGGACAGCCTGCAGCGGGTGGACAGGGAAATCCTGCGGCAGGCTTACGACCTGAACCACGAACGCGACGCCATATTTGCCGACCCGGCAATCTCCGACAGTCTCAAGGTCGAACAGTTTCACGGCATGGCCGGCTTTTTTGCCGAGCATCAATTGCAGTGGTACACCGTGGCCCTCAATGAAACCCTGGCCCAGGTCCATGCCAGTCTCGGTGAACGTGAGGATATGCGCGAGCACCTGCAGGCGGCCCTGGCCAGCAGTCGGCGGGCCGATTTTGCGGGCATGACCTGCCAGATCCTCGGCGCCCTGGCCGAGATTTTTTACGAAGAAGGGCAACTCGACTCCGCCCAGGTCTACGTGAATCATTTGCAACAACGCGCGGTGCGTTCCCGGTTGGCCCTGCAGGCGGCCCGGGCTGAAACCTTCCGCTGCAGTTTCAGTCTCGGGCAAGGGCGCCTGCACGGCGCCCACCTGCACCTGAAGGAAGCCCGCCAGCTGTGTCGAGACTTCCAGGGCGGGCAGCACGAGGCCATTTACATCGCCATCCTGGCCCGTTTCTACGCCAACCTCGAATGCTGGGCCATTGTCGAACGCTTGCTGGAACAGACCGACCTGCTGTTGGGCGGCGAAGTGCCCGAATTTCTGCAACCGACGGTGGTGGATCTGGAAATGCTCAGAGCCGAAGCCCTCTTTGAACGGGGCCAACGGTCCGCTGCCCATCGCATCACCGGCGAGATCCTGGCCCAGGCCAACCCCCGTCCTCACCGCTTGCGCTACGCATTGGTTGCCCGGCATCGGGCCCGCCTCTTGTTGGCCGACAACTTGCCGGACGACGCCTTGCCCGTGATTCGGGAAGGATTGCAACGGGCACGCGAAGACAACCTGCCGGGCATGGACCGCGCCTTCACCTTGCAGCTGGCCCTGGCCCTCGAACAACAGGGCCAAGTGGTGGCTGCTCAGCAGGAATTGGCCAAGTTCATGGCCGTCTGTAGCCATGACGAAGACGAATTGCCCGGCGACCTGGAGCAGGCCACAGCTCTGAACATCCGCTTGGCCTGGACCAGCCAGGGCGACAGCCGGCCTTTGGTCGCGGCAGTGGCCCAAGGCTTTGCCACCCTCCAGGGCCGCCTGGCCGGACGTGACCCCAGCGCCCACACTTACCTGCATATCCAGGGGTTTGATGAGCTTCGGGTGCAGGTGCATCGCTTTGTTGCGGCCGATTTCGAACTGGGGTTGGCCTTTGAAATGGCGTGGCGCCGGCTGGCCCGGCTGCGCAGCGAGGGCGACGAATTGCGAAAGATCGGCGCGCCGTTTCCGGACCCCATGCCGCAGGACATTGCCACCTGGGTGCGGCTCTGGAGCAGCCGCGTCAACGGGGCACCGGGCGCCGGCCCCTGGTGCGGTTCACCAGACCAGGCCCCCACCCATACAACGTTCCTGATGTTTTCCGTCATCAGCGAAGATGTTTTTCGCTGGCAAGTGGACAGCGATGGCGTCCAGCGGCAACGCCTGGATTTGCCCACCGAGCGCTTGCGCCATCTGGTCGCCCGAGCCCTCGACCGATTGGTCCTGCCCCCGGATGAAGAAACGCACGATGGTTTTTGGGACGGCTCGGGCCCACTGGCCGACGACCTCTCCGTGCTGGCGCGTGAACTGATCCCTGGTGATTTGCGGCGGCGGTGGCTGACACGCCAGCCATTCACCCGACCGGAGAAACTTCTCATCGCCGCCGACGATGCCTTGACCCGGATCCCATTTGAAGCCCTGGATTTGGATCTCGGCGCGGGCTATCTGCCTCTGGACGAAGCGACGGTGGTTTCGTACCTGCGG
>JADGEP010000388.1:0-3340 GCA_016744275.1 Candidatus Krumholzibacteriia bacterium
CCGGTGCACCACAGCACGGTGCCCTTGTGACCGTTGCGGCGTTCCCAGTCAGAGGCTGAAATCATGCCGCCTTCCCAGCGCACATTGGTCGAGCGTTGGGCTTCGGCGTGTTTGGTCTGGGTGGCGCCTTTGACGTCGCGGGCTTCGCCGCGGATCATGCCCGCAGCCACGGTGCGGTTGGTCAGTGGATCAATGAGAATGAAACTGCCGGTGCCGTGATTGACCCGGTAGTTGTCAAAAAACAATGGGCGGGCGGTCTTGATCGTGACGCGGCCGATTTCGTTCAAGTCGAACTGGTCGGCATCCTGCCGGTGCAAGGTGTTGACATCAATCTTGTATTGGATGTCCGAGACGTACGCCTTGACCTTCTGGGTCGTGTGTTTCAGCAAATAATGGGAACGAGGATTCATGGGCTCCTCGTCCATCCAACACAGGTTCACGTCAAATTCATTGCCGACGTGGGGCAGGTTGTTTTTGCGCACGATCATATCGCCGCGGCTGACGTCGATCTCGTCTTCGAGGGTCAGGGTGACGGCTTGGCCGGCGAAGGCTTCGTTGAGGTCACCATCGTAGGTGACGATGCTCTTGATCTTCGATTCCTTGCCCGAAGGCAGGGTGGCGATTTCTTCGCCCACTTTGATGGTGCCCGAGTTGATGGTGCCACTGAAGCCCCGGAAATCGAGGTTGGGACGCATCACGCTCTGCACTGGAAAACGGAAATCGACAAAATTCTTATCGGCCGAGACGTGCACGTTTTCAAGCATATGCAGCAGGGTGTGGCCTTCGTACCAGGGCGTATTGGCGCTGCGCGTGGTCACGTTGTCGCCGTCCAGGGCGCTGATGGGAATGAACGTGATGTCGTGGATATCGAGCTTCTGCGAAAACTCGGAATAGTCTTTCACGATCTTCTGAAAGGCCTCTTCCTTGTAGTCCACCAGGTCCATCTTGTTGACCGCCACCACCAGGTGAGGGATTTGCAACAGCGAGATGAGGAAGCCGTGGCGCTTGCTCTGAGTGACCACGCCGTGGCGCGCATCGATCAGGATTATCGCCAACTCGCTGGTCGAAGCACCAGTCACCATGTTGCGGGTGTATTGTTCATGACCCGGCGTGTCCGCAATGATGAACTTTCGATGTTCAGTTGCGAAATATCGATAGGCAACATCAATGGTAATGCCTTGTTCGCGTTCAGCGGCCAAGCCATCGAGCAGCAGGGCCAGATCCACGCGATCATTGCCTCGCTGATTGCTGGTTTTTTCGACCGCGGCGAATTGATCCTCGAAAATGCAATTCGTCTCATACAGCAGGCGCCCAATGAGGGTGCTCTTGCCGTCATCCACACTGCCGCTGGTCGTGAATCGCAGCAGGCTTTTGTCCTCGTAGGCTGTCAGTTCGAGTTTGTCACTCATTAGAAATACCCCTCCCGTTTTTTCTGTTCCATGGAGGAGTCACTGGTCTGGTCAATGATTCGGTTTTCCCTTTCACTGCGCCGGGCGTCGATGACTTCCTGAATGATGTCGTCCACCGTCTGGGCTTCAGAGCGCACCGCGCCGGTGCAGGGGATGCAACCCAGGCTGCGGAAGCGGCAACTGACATCCTTGGTCTTATCGGCCGTGAGTCCCATTTTGCCATCCGGGTCGACCATCTTGACGTGTTCGAAGGGGATGATGATGCCGCCCATTTCGATGGTGGGGCGAATCTGGGCAAAGTACAAAGGCACCAGGGGAATGTTTTCCATTTTGATGTACTGCCAGACATCCAACTCGGTCCAGTTGCTGAGTGGAAAGATGCGCACGCTTTCCTTTTCGCCAATATCAGCGTTGTAGAGATTCCACAATTCGGGACGCTGGTTTTTGGGATCCCACTGGCCAAATTCATCGCGGACAGAGAAAAAGCGTTCCTTGGCTCGGGATTTTTCTTCATCTCGGCGCGCGCCACCGAAGGCAGCGTCAAAACCGTGTTTGGCCAGGGAGTCCAGCAGCCCGCGGGTTTTCAATTGCTGACAACATTTGTCATTGCCCAGTCGGGAGGGATGGGCGCCATTTTTGATGGCGGGATCGTTGCTCTCAACAATCAGTCGGGCGCCGATGTCTTTGACATGCTGATCCCGGAATTCATACATCTCCGGAAATTTGTAGCCGGTATCGATGTGCATCAGGGGAAAGGGGAATTTCCCCGGATGGAAAGCTTTCTGCGCCAACCGGATCATGGTGGCGGAGTCTTTGCCCACCGAATAGAGCATGACCGGATTCTGGAATTCCGCGACCACCTCCCGCATGATGTGGATGCTTTCCTGCTCCAGCTGTTTCAGGTGCGTCATCGAGTATGTGGTCAAGCCGTCTCTCCGTTGGCTGCGAAAGTGGTAAAGTCTTGGATTTGAAGTGTTTTCGTCAGTGGGTGCGATCCCTTGATCCGGAATCGCGATTGTTGACAAAAACTTCAGGATTCTCCTGCGACCATTATTGGGGCCATTATAGTGCATGGGAGCCGCTTCTGCCCGCGGAAATTGGTTTCAGGGCCGGTTCTGGGCCTTTTATAACCACAAAATCGGACCTGTGGATTGAAAGACGGCGCGGCGGAGCCTAATATTGACCCGAGGAATGTTCAGAGTCGAAAACGTCCAAGGAGTTATTGATGTCCGCGCCCCGCCTGTCCGACCACTTCGCCAGCCGTCAGCCTTCGGTGATCCGTTTGGCCCAGATCGAATATGCCAAGCGGCAGGACGAAACCCGCGAATTGAATGTGGCCATCGGCAATGTTTCGTTGCCCATGCATCCGGCGATGCAAGCCCGGATGAGCCATTTGACGGATGCGGGCACGCCTTTTTCCGAGGGTGTCGTCAAGTATTCAGCGACCGTGGGCCTGGCGGAAACCAACGACGCTTTCCTGAATATCATCGCCTCGAGCGGATGCCCGACCGAGTCCCTGCATTGCCAGGTGACCGATGGTGGCAGCCAAGGCATGGAGCTGGTGATTGTCGGTTGTTGCGGGGCCGCCGGAACCGATGAACGGCCGCTGATGCTGATCGATGCCGCCTATACGAATTACACGGCCTTTGCCGAGCGCTTGGGCCGGCAGACAGTTTCGATCACCCGGAATCTGGATGAGGCCGGCCATTTCAGCCTGCCTTCTGAAACCGAAATTGAAGCGGCGATTGTCAAGAATTGCCCGGGCGCGATGGTGGTCATTCCCTATGACAACCCCACCGGCCAACTCTACGACCGCGAGTCCTTGATCCGGTTGGCCCGGCTTTGCGTGAAACACAATCTGTGGATCATCAGTGACGAGGCCTACCGCGAATTGTATTACACAGGTGGGGATCCGATCAGCATCTGGAACC
>JADGEP010000388.1:3350-3647 GCA_016744275.1 Candidatus Krumholzibacteriia bacterium
CCTGAGCGAAGCTGACGTGCCGGGAATCACCGGCCGGCGCATCAGCATCGAGACGGCTTCAAAAGTGTGGAACGCCTGCGGACTGCGCATCGGCGGCCTGGTGACGGACAACGCCGATTTTCATGCCCGGTCGGTGGCCGAAAATACAGCTGGTCTGTGCAGCAATATTATTGGTCAGCACATTTTTGGGGCGCTGGCCCACGAAACCCATGCCCAGTTGCAGCAATGGTACGGCCAACAACGCGAGTATTACCGCGCCATGTTGCGGGATTTCACCACCCGTTCGCGCGAACTGAT
>JADGEP010000389.1 GCA_016744275.1 Candidatus Krumholzibacteriia bacterium
GGTCCGTTCATCCTCCGGCAGCTGGGTCGGCGGCGGCGAATTCTGGTGGCAAGTCATGCACTGGCTCAGTTGGATGCCCAACGTATTGCCAATCTCTTCGTGATGAGTGGAGTAGGCGATCTGCCCGCCCCGCGTGTAGATGCGGATGTGGTCGACATCCCGGTGAGCGGCAAAGTCATCAATGGTGCTTTGGATCCGGTGCCGATCATTGACCAGCATCGATTCCTGCAACACCGCCACGGCGGTCTCGGCCAGTTGCAAACTGTTGCCACGGATAATGCCGATGGTCGCATTTTCCTGGACCTGCATATTGATCACCGTGATGACGGCGAACACCACTGCCAACAGGACAGACGTGATCGCGGTCATCTTGCCAGCTACACTCAGTTTCACCTCAAACCTCCCACAATCCGCATCTACAAGACGAGGTTATGACAACTCAACAAAGGGATCTTTGGGCTGCGTATGAGTCAGCGGCCCCTCGGGGAACACCGGCAGATAACGCACCGCCATGCTGAAGGCGTAGATACCGATGGCAACCATGCCCATCGAAACCACGAACTCCATCCAATGCGGCTGGTACTGCGCGCCGGTGCCCAATTGGAACGCCGTCACGGCCACGTTCATGCGATTGAACATCACGCCCAGGACAACCAACAACTGGGTACCACCGAGCAGCAACATGTTGTGGCGCACACGTTTCTGAAACAACAGAACCATGGGCAGGATGCCACCGATGACGATCTCGGCCAGGAAGAACAGCGAGGCCTTGTCCATGGTGAACACATATTTGAATGAATCGCGGATGATCAGATCTTCAATGCGGATCACCAGGTACACCATCAACATCACGGCCGACGCCCGGCCCACGCCACGCAACATGCGGGGCTTGAGTTGGTGACCAAGGCCACGGAAGGCAAAGAAGGCTTCCACGTTGGTCATCGACAGACCCAGAGCAATGGCCGAAACGAAAAACAGAATCGGCAGGATGGGCGAGTACCACAGCGGGTGCAATTTGTGAGGCGCAATGACATATAAAGTCCCCAGCGAGCTTTGGTGCATGGTCGACAGCAGCACACCGGCAATCACCAACCCCGGAGTCAGATTCTTGTGCATCCAGTGCATCTGTTTGGTCCAACCGATGCGCTCAAATACCATGGGCACAAATTCGAGGAACAACACCGTCGTGTAGAGAATCACACACCAGCCCACTTCGAACATGACCGAGTGCGGGTTCCAGAAAACAAGGGGATGCCAGATGTTCCAGGGGCGACCCAGATCCACCAGCAACGCCATCACCACGATGATGTAGCCCAGGAACGCAGTCAGCACCGCCGGGCGCGACATCGATTGGTAATTTTTCAGATGGAAGATGTAGACCACGGCCGTAACCGTGAACCCGCCGGCACCCAAGGCCACACCGCAGAGCAAATCAAACCCGATCCAAAGGCCCCACGGCATCTGGTCGCTCAGGTTCGAGATCGAGCCGATGCCCATGGTGAAGCGACGCACGAGAATGAACGCCAGCAGCGCGATCAGGCCGATGAAGAATGACGACCAGAAATGTGGCCGCGGTGATTTGAAGCTACTCATCGTGATCCTGCCCTTCGTTTTTCTCCGCCGCAGCGACAGCGTCCTTGCGCGAACCGAGCCAGTACATGCCGCCCAGGAATGCGCCCCAGACCGGAATGATCGCCGGCAGTTTTTCCAGCACGCTCCACGTCAGGTGGGGCAGGTCCTCATGCGGAACCGTGTCCGGCAATCCGGATTCGGTCACCGATTTGGTCAGCAGCATCAGCACACTGGTGCCGCCCGCTTCTTCTTCACCATAGATGGCGCCCTGATACAACTCCGGGCTCTTTGCCAGGCGCCGCCGCGCCTCGGTCAGCATCGCTTCACGGCTGCCAAAGTTGGTGGCACCGGTAGGGCAAATGCTCGCACACGCCGTGGGCATGTCCTTGGTCACGCGGTGCACACACATGTCGCATTTGCGGATCCGCGGATTGCGCTCGTACCACTCGTAGGTCGGCACTTCGAAGGGGCAGGCCATCATGCAGTAGCGGCAGCCCATGCATTTCGCGGCGTCCCAGGTGACTGGTCCAAATTCCGATTTTTCCAACGCGGCCACCGGACAAACCGAGGCGCAGGTCGGATGCTCGCAACTCATGCACAAATGCCGGGTGTACTGGCCTTTGCCAAGGTCTTCAACCCAGGTAAAAGACTCGTGATCAAGCTTGTCCGGCTTGTGGGGACTCTGGTCGTGCTCTGACTGGCAAGCCTGTTCGCAGGCTCCGCAGCCGATGCACAGACTCTGGTCAAAAAGAAGCGCGTATTTGGACATGACTTCTCTCTCTCGGTGGCGCCAAGCGGTCTCAGCCCCGGATAATTGGTGTTGCTTAATTTTTGGACACCGAGGGTCTTCAAGTAAAGTTTATTTTTTAACAACACACACCAAATCGCTATCAATTAACGATTTACCATGTTAACGGTATGTCTTTTCAAAATGCGCAGGTGGGCTGTAACTTTGTTTGCGGGAGGAGCTTTGCGAGATAGGGCGATCGTCATTCAGAAGAGAAAGCGAGCCAAATTGGTGCAGAAATTTTCAACGCTACAAATTCCAACTGTTGAAATGGCGACCAACCCTCGTAAAAAACCCTGCGAGAGGGGTATCAAAAGACAACACCGTCAGCGGTTTTGTTCTCTCAGGGCGGCCGGTTGGGAGGTGATCCAGCCGGCTTCATTCTGCTTGGCGATGATGTCGACAGCGTCCACACAGTGGAACTGCAGCAGCTCGCGCAGGGTGCCAAATCCCTGTTGTTGCAGGCGGGGAATCATGCGGAAAAACAGCTCGGCGGTGACCAGGGCATCGCCCAGAGCGGTGTGCCGACCATGCAGATCGACCTGATACAAATCCGACAGAGTTTCGAGTTCAAATTTGCTCAAAGTCGGGTTCAACAACGAAGCCAGGCGCAAGGTGTCGATAAAGACCAAATCTTCCCAGGGACGGCCATGCCGTTCGCACTCGGCGCGCATCACCGTCAGGTCGAAGGGTATGTTGTGGCCCACGATCACCCGATTGGCCGCCAGACGCTGCAGATCGGCGTATACTTCGGGAAAGGCGCGGGCTCCGCTCACCATATCATCGGTGATGCCGTGGATCGCCGTCGACGAGGCCGGGATGGGCACGCCCGGATCCACCAAATCATCGATCATGCGGCTGCGATAAAGGCGCATGCCGTGGGCCGTGACCGCTCCCAGGGAAACAATGCGGTCATTCCGCACATCCAACCCTGTGGTTTCGGTGTCCATGATGACAATGGGCAACTCTTCCAGGGGAACATCCAGGTTCAAGGTGTTCGGCACCGGCGGCACTTCGTGCAGATCGAGGTCAAAATCGACTTCCGGGCGGTGGCGGGTCAATTCCACGGGCGGGAAAATGAGGATGGCGCCTTCGTTGTTCGCCAACGGCGCCACTCGCCCTTGCAGCTCCACCCCATCAAGGCGCTCAACGACCGTTTCCAGGGGCCGCTCGGCTTTTTGGGCCTTGGCCACGGCGTTCAGCACGCTTTCACGACTGAGGGCGGCAAAGAGCGAAGTGCCCACCCGCGCCCGCGCCGAGCCTAACAACTCGCGCG
>JADGEP010000038.1 GCA_016744275.1 Candidatus Krumholzibacteriia bacterium
CCTGGGAAATTTGACCCGGGGGCGTTTTTTCTATCCTGTTGCTTTAGCCGTGGAAATTCCGTAAGCTCAAGACCTTGCCCCAATAGTGTTCGCTTCGAAAACACATTTAGCCCCACCCAAAAATCCAGCTAGGAGTTGGCCATGGTGACCTTGCGTCAAACCTTAGGCCTCACCGCCATTTGTGTGGTGGCCCTTGTCTCCATCCCTTTGGTGTCTGCTGCCAATACGATTCACGTGCAACCGGGTGAGCAGGTCGAGCCAGCCCTGACCAGTGCCTCGGCGGGCGACACCGTGATGGTGCATTGCGGCACCTACGAAGTGCAGGGCCTGCAGATGGTCAGCGGCGTCACGTTGCGCAGCGAGTCGGGTGATCCGGCTTGCGTTCGATTTGAATCGAGTGGGGGCGAGCCTATTCTGGCTTGCGACACCTTAGCCGGGATATCACGCATTGAAGGCATCACCTTCACGGCGGTCTCAGGTGGGATGGCAACGCCAGTGGCGCGGGGCGCCGGTATGCATATCTACCGGTCCGGGCCCCAGGTGATGGATTGCGTTTTTATCGGTCTTGAAGCCGACTATGGCGGTGCGGTCTATTGCAACGATGGCGCTGCAGGTGTATCGCCAATGTTTTACCGTTGTTCATTCCTGGGCAACTCGGCCCGCGCCGTCGGTGGTGCGATGAACTGCGTGAACGAATCCCGGCCAACTCTGGTGGCTTGTCTCTTTGCTGATAATGAAGCCGTAACCGGCGGCCACGCCATCAATGCGGCGTTGAGCGCTGCGCCGCAGATCGTCACCAGTACTTTGGCTGATAACGGCGCTCTGCACGGTTCCACTCTCTTGGCTTTTGATGGGGGCACGATGAGTGTGAGCAATTCCATCATCACCAACGGCTCCCAAAGCCTTGCCTGGAGTGGCGATTTCAGTGCGGCGCCGGCTATCCAGTGCTCCGACTTGTTTGCCTTGGATCAGGACGCCTGGCCAGGACTCATGGCCAGCATGTCCGGCATTGACGGCAACTTCTCGGCAGACCCACTGTTCTGCGGCGATCTTGGCGGCGGTCAGCCATACACCTTGGATGAGATCTCGCCTTGTGCTCCGGCTCATTCGAATTGCGGTTCCATGGGAGCATTCCCTGTGGCCTGCACCAACTCCACCGTGACAGGCGTGCCGGAGACTCCGGCGCATCAGTTGCCGCAGGTTTCGCAATTGCGGGGCAACTATCCCAATCCGTTTAATCCCAGTACGACAATACGTTACGACGTGCAACATGCCGGCACAGTCGACATCGCGATCTACGATGTGGCCGGGCGACTCATCAAGCAAATCGTAGCCAACAACATGACGGCCGGATCACATCAGGTGCAATGGCACGGCACGGATCAGGCCGATCGGCCCGTGAGTGCCGGTGTGTATTTTGTGCAGCTGAAAACCGGAATCGCGCGCGATACCCAGAGCGTGTCTTTGATCAAGTAATCGCAATCGTTAAAGAGAGGAGATCCCGATGATGAACTGCAAAAAGATAACCCCGTCGATTACTTGCCTGATCGTGGTATTGGTGCTGTTTGCTACCGGAAGTGTGGTTGAGGCGTCCAGTCTGGTTCCGGAGGGCAGGGTCCTGTTGCCGAACCTGAGCCTTCAGGGCGCGAAACTGCTGCCTCCGACTTTCACGGTCCGTTATGAAGGAATGGACCCGGATGCTCCCGGCGGAATGCCGGCCCGCGTTCGATTCCTCTATAAGGTTGCCGAGGCGCTCGATGGCAGCGCCATCCGCACCCCTTCGGAATACGAAATGCACCACGCCGAAATCCTCTCACTGGAGGACCCGATGTGGTCGGAATGGATGGACTATCCCAGCGATCCGGCGCAACGCGCCGTGACTTTCCCGGATCAGGAGAATGATCAATATTACCTTTTTTCGGTGCAATTTCTGGATCAGGACGGTGCCGCCAGCGACCCCTGGGGATACCAGACTTCGACGGCCCACATCCGGGTCCTGGCCGATTTCTTCAGGCCTGAGGTCATCCTGGCTGAAGTGTTTCTCGGGCACACGGGCAGCAGTGCCTCGTCTTCGGAGATTGCCGGTGGTCAGCCCCTGAATTTCAGTTGGGTTGCCTCGGCAGATGCTTACGGAGGCCAGATTGTTTCTTACCGCCACGGTTGGGATGTTCTGGATGCAGATGACCCCAACGATCCAGGATGGGTCGTGCCGCCTGGTGTGGGATCACAAAACCGGTACGCTGAAGAGCGGGCTTTCCCTGAAGGAATACACCTCTTCACCGTGCGGGTCGTCGATGATGCGAATCAGGTGCGGGTGATGACGTGGTCCTTGCGGGTGGTGCCGTTCGTTTCGCCTGAATTCCAATTGCCTTTGTTGGTGCTCGACCAGGTGGTCGATGCGAGAGTGAACAACTGGCCCAGCCAATCTGGCGAACCGCTCAATGACGAAAGTTACCGCAACGCCTGGTGGCACTTCCTGGCCGATGGGGCCGGTGGTGTGGCGGGCCTGAACTGGGAGCGTGACTGGTACAATCACACCGACGAGGTGAAGTACTCCGACTTGGTGAAATACAAGGCCGTGCTGTGCTATGCGCAATTTAATGATGGCGCCTCGGGCCAACGGATGTTCCAGCAGTTCCGGCCGGTCAACGATATTGACAAATACGTGTGGCTGGCCCCCTACCAGCAGCAGGGTGGCAATTTTTTCCTGGCCGGTGGCAGCAGCATGGAATCGTTCCTTGAGGGCAAACCCAACTACATGACTCCGATGATCTTTGATACGCAGGAAACCAGCCTTGTGGTCAACGGCATTGAGTATGAAGTCGGGTTTGGCACGACCGAAATGCCCAATGGGGTCGAGGTTCAACGTGGGCCCCGCATGTATCCTTACGCAACGGCGGGTATCGCGGCCCTGGACTGGACCTCACCCAATACCAAGACCATCTACGGCCGCGATCAGGCCGCCCGCTTTGACCGCGTGGTCGATTGTGTGGGCCTAAAAGGCTTAGTGCTGGACCAGGCTTTCAAGAGCAATCACCTGGTGGGCCCGGGCGCGGTGGCGGACACCATCTGGACCGACCCCAACATCGATTGGCAGGATGTGGTGAACGCGGCAGCCGACACCCTGGGGTTGTTCAATGCCTCATTCCCGTTCCGCAATGACGAGTTCGTGAACAAGAACATCACCACCCGTTCGACGGTGATCGTTCCCCAGGAATGCGCCGATGCGCCTGGAGATATGTGTGTCGAGCCCATGTTTACGGGTGTCGCCAGGTTCGATTACATGCGCGAGTACTACCGCGATCAGGGAGACGCAGATTGGCCTTTCAGTCAATACGTTCCCTACGACCTGGAACATGGGTGTGGACCCATGGCGCTGGCGAGCTACGAAGGCGTGGAGCTGTCCAGTGCCCGCACCAACGGGGCAACATTCGGCTACCTGTCATACAAAAACGTGGCCAATAAACCGAGCGGCAAAGCTGATGTCTATTGGGGTTTTGATCCCTATCGCTTTGACCACAGTGAAGCGCAAAAAGCAGTCACGTGGGTCCTGGAATATTTCGGACTGCAGATCAACCAATAGCGGATCGCAATAGGGCGGTCCAAAGCAAAGGGGCGAAAAATGAAGAACTATTTGAAACCAGGAGCAGCGGCTTTGTCGTGGGCCATGATTCTGCTGTGCCTCGTGGGGGGCACAGCTCTGGCCGGAGCCGACTCCGACGATTCTCCGCTGTTCATTCTCAATACCGCATCGGCTGCATCAGTGGGGCAAGAGGAAGAACTGCCCCAGCGCAACCGACTGGGCGAGTGTTATCCCAACCCATTTAATCCCTTAACGAGCATCAGCTTCGAGCTTTCCAGCAAAACCACGGTGGACCTCAGGATCTACGACCTGCAGGGACGCTTGGTGCGCAGCCTGATCGACCAGCAACGGCATGACGGCGGTGCACATGAGGCGCAGTGGAATGGGCGTGACGGGCAGGGCCAGAGCGTTGCTGCCGGCGTGTATATCTATCGGCTGGAAACAGAAGGCTATGTCGCCTCGCGGCGGATGACCTTGGTGAAGTGAGACATTGGTGAAGTGAGATTGGCGAAGTGATGTGAGTGAGATCGAAAAGGGGATGATCAAACATGTTGAAATCCATACAAAAAATCAGCGCCGCGGTCCTGGTGCTTGCCCTGGCAAGCTTGCTGGTACCGGCCATGGCCAGGGCCGAGTCAGCACCTGTGGTGAGCAACGTGCAGGCCGTGCAGCGCAGCGACAGTTATATCGTGGACATCACTTACGATGTGGCAGACCTGGATGGCGACTTTCTCTGGGTCAGTGCCTTCTTCTCTCCGGATGGTGGCGCCACCTGGCCAACCCGTTGCGCAGCTGTCAGCGGCGACGTGGGCCTGGGCGTACCACCCGGCATCGGTCGCAGCCTGCAGTGGGATGCCCGGCAGGATCTGCCCGGTGAAACCTTGAGCTCCTGTTCCATCAGGATCGTGGCGAGCGATGAATCGCCGTGGCCTCGATTTGAGTATTTCTGGCACGTCGCAGATGGAGACTCCGTGGCCTTTGCTCCGGGCGTTTCGGACACCATCGGCTTTGGCCAACCATTCCGCTTGGGCTGGCAGGCGGTGGCCCCATCGGTTGCGGGCCTGGATGCCATGATGCTCGCGGCATTTGACTCCGTATTTCCTTTCGATGATGGGCTCATGGGATACAAATACGACCTGCCGTTCGACAACTGCGTGCCTCTAATTGCCGATTGCTGGCGGCCCCGTTGGTACGATTCAGCCAGCGGTGATAGCGTGTCCTATTTTGGCGCGGTCCAATCGCTCAGCTTCAGCAATGACAATACGGGCACGGACCCACTCAGCATGCTGCTGCCCAGCGGCAGCTTGCCATTGAAGGTCAATGCCGTGGACGTGAATGGGTTTGAAATTGCGGAATACCTGCAGTCCATGTCGGTGGTGGTCAATTTTGACCCCGAGACCATCATTTTGAATGGCGAGCAGGATTGGGCGCACCCCAGTGACTCTGAGGTCTACCCTTATTACATCCGGCTGGATGATCCGGCGCAGGTTCACCAGCCATTTGTGGCGGGCGATCGCATTCCCGACCGCACCTATGTGGTGGTCAAAGCCCTGGGCCGCGACGATGCGCGGGATCGCATCCAGGACCCCAGCCATCAGGTCAGTGTTACTGGCTATCTGGAAGGCCTGCGCGACAATACATTCGGCGGGCAGTTCTCATTCCAGACTGATAGCAGTCTGCCGGGCGAGAGCCCGACTTGGGCAGCCGGTGTTGACGGTTGGTCGGCCGATACGCTCGGTTTCCTGACTGGCCCATCCACGGAATTCACCATCAACATGCAGGCCACCGACGAGCATGGCCGGCGCGACGGCACGCCGGCAAGCTTGAGTTTTGATGTGGGCTATCCGCCGTGCGTGCAATGCGTCGAGGTGTTGCCCAAGTCCAGTATGCTTTCGGCGTGGAACGATGATCTGGAATGTGTTGATGATCCGGCATCGCACCCGTGCTTTCAGCAAACACCGGAAATGCGCATCAGCCTGAGCGGCGCCGGCGACGATGATCTGGAGTATTTTCAGGCGTCCTATATGCTGGTGAATAAGCAGACCCATCTGGTTGAAGTCACCGACGATATCGTGGGCCAGGAGTTGGACCATTACGTGATTCCGGCTCGTTTGTACCGCATGTCGGTCCTCTTGCACGGCATGGACGATCCGCGAGAGTCGTGGGCCGAAAACCTACGACGCATGATGGCCTGGCGCTATCAGGTTGACTACGACTGCGATCCTTTCAATCTGATCAAGGATGGCGGTGGCAATGACGACCTGTTGGTGCCGACTTTGGGCGAACCGGCCGATGGAGTGGGGCTGGATATCGATCCGGCCACAGGATTGTGGCGGCTGCAGGTTGAGGTGGCGGTGCCTGATCTTCTGTTCAATGGTCCCGATCAGTACCTGTTGCTCTTGACCTTCCTGCACGCCGACAACGGTCCGGAATTGGCACAGGCCATCTTCGACGCAACGACTCGCCAATTTGGCGACGGCACCATCCGGGCGATTGCCATGGATCAAACGGATTGCGGAATTCTTCCTCCGCGTCCGGCGCGGTATCACTACTTCAGTGGCGTGAGGCCGTCTGTTTCATCATTGCCGGCTGGCCAAACCTGGCGCGATTGCAACCTGTTTGTTCCGGGAATCAAGGGAAGCCTGACCTTGAAGAACGGTTCCATGTTCAGCAATGGCGGTGCGCCGGTCGTGAGACCGTTCCGATTGATCGTCGAAACCAGCGCTGGCGATTTTGCCTGCAGTGGGCCCTAGGTGGGCGATTTGAGGATGGGGCTCGGACTACTGGTTCGAGCCCCAAATAAAAAAGTCATTTATTTTCATTTTTGCTTTTGAAAATCCGGACCCTCGTTTGTTCCTCTTGCGACAAGGAAATTCCAGCACGGAAGTCGGTTGAAGCTGCAGGCGCCAATCGTGCTTCCTCGCCCACGATGCAGGACCTTGCCCGGTGATCCCAATAACGAGTGAAACTCATGAGGCCGTTGGTCATGCATCGACCTCCCTATCGCCTATGGAAACATATATTTTTTCAAATTTTGGATCGCCGGGCAGGGGACTCTACTGATGGAAAGGTCCCGCCATGTTGCCGGAAAAGAAGGGGGCTGGAGCTGCGAAAAAGAATCACGAACTCGATGACGTGATTCAGAAAGTCGCTGCCAGGCCCCATCTGCGATATTCCAAGACCGACTATGCCGCGGCCTGTTTGGCCACGGTGTTGGTCAAGCATGGCCTGCCTGCTCCTCACGCTGAAATCCGCAAAAAGTTGAACGCCTCATTGTGCAGCGATGACGTGATCAACTTCCTGGATGTGGCGGAGAGCTATGGTCTGGAAGGCCGTCCCATGGTCTTGACCAGTGTCGAGTGGCAGAACATTCCCAGTCACAGCATTCTGCATTGGGGCCCGGATCATCTGGTAGTCTTTGAGTCGTACGTGGGGAACGTGGTTGTCATCAACGACCCCAGTTCAGGAACCCGCCGGGTTGAGATGAAGGAATTTCGCCGCCAGTTCACCGGTATCGTTCTGCTCTTTGAGCCCTGCTTGCCCCGCTTGGATTGACCCTTTCGCCGTTTGTCGCCCAAACCCAACCTGAAAGAGAGGCCTCCCAATGGTCCAACGTTCCAATACACACCGTGCATTTTTTTTGATCCCTCTTCTGCTTCTTGTCGCTTCCGGTTGCCAGGACGATGTGTCCACGACCGCCCTGGTTACGCCCGAGATGCCGGTCGGGGGCGACTCAGTTGTCAGGCAGGAAACCACTGGCCACGACGACACCGCCATGCACATGGCGCTGGAGGAGATGTGGCACAATACCGACGGCGTCCTGATGCAGGTCTTCAAACAAACAATTGATTGCCAGGCTGGTGGTGTGTTCGCGGTACGTCCGGCCGGATGGCCCGAAGGATATGATGTCGTGCTGACGGTAGACCCAGGTACGGTGCCTTTGAATCACGACAATCTCGTGGAATTTGTTATGGAAATTCCGGTCACAGGCCCTTCCAGCGGTGTCAAATCGGTGCCTTATGAATTTCATCCTGACGGAATTGTCTTCAACCAACCGGTGCATGTTTCAGTTGCCTGGCCCCAGTGGGCAGGGGCGGCTCCGGCCAGCGGCATGGACCTCTGGTACATCGAGCAGGAATTTCAGGACACCGAGGCTCACTACCGCGTGCTTGACCGCAAAGAGAGTGAGCCGGTCGCCGCAACCATGATTTCGGAAAAAGCGCTCCTGGCTCCCATGGGACACTACAGCATCGATCATTTTTCACGTTGGAATGTTGAAGGAGATGACCCCGTTGGTGATCAGCCCGATAACGGCTCCGTGCGGGCCAGCCTGGCCAATGCGGCGGAGGGCGATTGCTGCTGGAGCGCGGACGAAATCGATCCGGACCGCCACATTGCCATTGACTTCTAGGAACCATCGCCCAGGAGCCTGAAGAAGGCCCAGTACGCTGGATGCTTCCAGATGGCTCGCACGTCTTGCCGAGCCATCTGGAGCGCCGTTGCCTTGCTGGCGCCGTTTTGCCAATGCGCGTAGAACCTTTCGGCCATATGGCGCGCCGCCGCGTCGTCCACCCACTGGGTGGATGCGATGACCGAACGCGCACCGGCCTCTAAGAAGGCACTGGTAAAATCACCGGTATTGCCATTGGGTCCGCCAGGGGACAAGCCGGCCTGGCAACTCGAGAGATAGACCAACTCCGCCCGCAAAGACAGGCCTCGGATGGCGACCATGGTCACTGGAGTTGACGTGGTTTGGCCGTCGCTGGATTGGCCGGCCAACCGGATGGTTGAGCGGAGGGCCGCCCCTTGGTGCACTTCGGCATGGGTGGCCAGATGGATCACATCGTATTCTTGCAGGCCGGACTCAAGCATCGTATTCCAGTTGGCCTCCTCACCCAGAGCCAAACCGGCCCCGGCCCCGTTCCAGGTATCGTGGATCTGGCGGGCCTCGGCTTCGGCCTGACGCAATTCTGGCAGGCCATCACCGGCCCCCTCCGAAGGCTGGTTGCAGCCAATGGCCATCAGGCGCAGCGCACCAGGGGGCGCTGGTTGGGCCTGCCCAATGGAAATTTGTTCGGCGTAGGCTTCTCGCAGGGCCCCCCAGTCCAAGAACGCCTTTCCGGTGGCCGGGGCAGGAAGCGCCGCCCACGGCACTTGGCGCAGGATCCCGTCCAGCACCAGGGTTAAGGGCGTACCGCTGCGCCACCGGCTCGAAAGGTCGCCGCATAAGGCCCGTGTCAAGTCTCGCAACCGGGCATCATCTGTCGGGCGTTCGGGATGGCTCAAGTCAACCAGCAGGGGGCGAATCATTTCGTGCAGTTTGTTGCGGCTCGGCAGTGAGCGCCAGGAGATATGGCCATCGTGGATCCACCAGGACCAGGAGGACTCCTCACCCAGGAAAAAAATCAATGCAGTCTCATCAGCGAGGGTATTGCCAAGGCCTGGGTACACCAGTTCCAGGGTGGTGGCGGCCATTTTTTCACTTGAGGCGAGATTGCCGTCGACGGTGTTCGCTACCAGCGCCTCGCGAGTGCCGCG
Source organism: Candidatus Krumholzibacteriia bacterium (assembly GCA_016744275.1). Lineage (GTDB taxonomy): Bacteria > Krumholzibacteriota > Krumholzibacteriia > LZORAL124-64-63 > LZORAL124-64-63 > JAGRNP01. The sequence goes on from JADGEP010000038.1 coordinate 9,122, forward strand.
CTCAATGTCGGTCCGAAAGATTTGTAGGTCAGCGAACTGGACCAGCTGTCCCGAATTTTCAAGAGCATTGAGGACGCCCTCCAGCTCATCTGCGGCAGCTTGATGCTGTCCCAGTTTGCTCAACGATCGCCCTCTGGCCAAACGGAATCTCAATACCAGGTCGGCGGGCGAGTTGGGGTTGAGGCGAACCAACCCTTCATCATAGAACGCCAGAGCCTGGCTGTGCTCACCCAGTTTGGCATGGGTCAGCCCCAGCAAGAGGCGGCTGGTCAGGCTGGTGCGGTAGGCGTGGCCGAAGGATTCGCTTTCGGTGAGTGGCTGGAACATGGCCTGAGCCGTCTCGAAGTGATTGCCATCGAGGTAAAGCTGTCCCAATTGAAATCTGCTGCGGGCCTGTTGCTGGGGGTCACTTCCTTGCAGCGACAGATCAAAACAAGCAGTAAATGCAATTTCAGCTTTGCGCCAATCGCCCCGGCGTCGGGCCAATTCTCCGGTTTGAGCTTCCAGAGTCCAGCGACGGCCTTCTCCACCAACGGCGTCGATTGATGTCCGCGCTCTTGCAAGAGCCTCGGCCGCCAAGCGGGTTTCTCCCTGTTCAGCAAGCAACCGGGCGGAAAGAATCTCGAATTCTGCCAGGAAGTTGTTGCTCAGGGTCCGGGCAGGCAATGATTCTTTCACTTTGTCGACTTCAGCCAGCCATTCATAGGCGAGGTCAGGTCGGCCCATCTCCAGGGCCGAAGGCACGAGCTCCAATAGCAGGTAGGCTTTGGTAGTTCGTGTGCCGGTGAGATCGTTCAATTCGGACGCCGCCATAAGCAGTGATTCGGCCACGGCATAACTGCCCACTTGGCAATAGTAGCTGGCCATCAACTCAGTCATTTTGGCCTGGTTACTCTGAACGCGCGATTCGGTGACAATTGTTTGAGCTCTCTTGAGATAGGCAAAGGTGGAGTCGAGCTGACCGGTCATTCGAAAACCATGGGCAATGCTGGCCAGAGACCGCGGAATATTGTTTACGTCCTCAAGCTTCTGGGCCACGCTCAGATTGCGCCGATCATAGTCCATGGCCCGTTCGTAGTCCCCGATCTCACTGGCAATATGAGCGGCCTGGTCGAGACTGTTCTGAACCGCCCACAAGATGCCCAGGTCTTCTCCCTGATCGGCATACTGCTCCAAAAGAATGAGAGATGGTTCGTACTCGCCGCGCTGAAAAAGAATGCGGGCCAGCCGGATGCGCGCATTCAGGTATTCTCTTTGTTCGTCAACCAAGCGGGCGTGGGCGGCCGACAGCGTAGCGGTATGCAAGGCATCGTCAAGTTTGTCGGCGGCCATCAGTCGTCCAGTGATGTAGTACCAAAAGATGTTTTCCAGAGCGTGGCCGCCAACCTGCCGGGCTTCGGGAATGGCCTCGATCAGGCGTTCGATGGCGGGCATCAGGCGTCCTTGCGAACTCTCGGTGAGGGACAATCTGAGCACCAGAAACATGCGGTTCAGATCGGTCATTTCATGTTGCAGGCCTTCGGCCTTGTTGTACCAATAGCCGCGATCCGTACGTTTGGGTGTGGTATACCCGAATACGTAGCATCCGAGGGCAGTTGTGGTGTCCGACAGGGCGGGGCGAGCCATCATTTTTTCAAAGTCTTCATTGCGGTCGAGCATCCGGTTGTAGCCAAATGCCAGAGCCATCCACAATGCGTTTTCAGGCTCGGTTTCCCACAGGGCGTACAGTTCATCGCCCGCGGCGGAGCGGCTTTCGGGGAAGCGCAAGGCGACCCGCAACCGGCGGTAGGTTTCGAATGTACGGATCGATGGTCGGTCGGGGTCGGGTTGGCTCAAGGTGGCGATGCTGGCTTGCAAAGCCGGTTCCAGATTGGAGGAAACCGCCACGTTGCTCACGTCGTATATTCCGTCGTGCCAGGTGGCCTCTTGGCGATCACAAGCCGCAATGGTCAGGCTGCAAGTGATGGCGATGAGAATATAGGCAGAGTAGCGATGTAACATGTACGGTATTCCTTAACCGGCGCAGACAAAAGAGGTTGCAAGTGGACACCCGCATAGAATCACTTTATCGTCAACAGACGCAAGCGGAATGCTTACGATCTCGAACCCAATGTACGGAAAAATATGTGCGCTGACTTGTCTCAATTTCCACCCGCTCCTCCACCTGATGCGGAAACAGGTCCGCTCATCAACGCTTTTCTGGCTTCAGAGCCGGAAGCCGGCGAGCAGCTGTTTGCCATCCTGGCCCACCATGCGACGGTCACGGCCCGGCATTTTTTAAATTCGAGCGGACCCGAAGTCGACGATATTGTTCAGGACACGGCCGTGGCGGTCCTGGAGTGGCTCCGGCGCCGAGAAGAATTTGAAGGCAATCTTATCAGTTTTACGATCACCGTCGCGCGCAATCGGTGCCGAAACTACGTGAATTGGTGCCGGCGCCACCAGGCAGACGATACCGACGAGTTGGCGGAGTATCTTGCTGATCCCACCCGCGGTCCCTTGGATAATCTGTTGGCGGAGGAAAAAGACAGCCTCTTCCAGGAAGCCCTTGATGCCATGGATCTGGGATGTCGCAACCTGTTGCATTCCTTGTATTTAAGGGGTGAAAGCATGGAGTCTGTTCGGCATCGGGAAGGCCTGAAATCGGTGCAGAGTGTTTACCATCGCCGGGCCGTTTGTCTAAAAAAAGCCGAATTGTTTTTGAAAAAGCGACTGTTCGGTTGTTCCTCTGATGGCGACACCGATGAATCGCCAACGAATGAAAATCGATTTGGGAGAAATCATGACTGAGAATACCAATCCAAACGGAGATGGATTCGCGTGCGTGGACCCGGAGTGGGGGGAACAGCTCTGGCGATTCGAGGAACCGAATCTCGAAACTCGAGTCCGCAAGGGTCTCGAAGATCATCTGTTCATCTGTGATGCTTGCCAATTGACCCGCGCGTCGGAGGTGGCCTTGGGTGCTGCCATAAAATCTGGAAGGGTTCAGGCGATTCCAGCGGCACCGACCCGACTGCGGCCCGTGCCATGGTTGCAATGGGGTGGAGTTGCTGCCATGGCGGCCTCGTTGGCGCTGATGGTTATCCTGCCACCAACAGGTCGTCAGGTGGGAGGAATGCGACGCGGCGATAGCCCAGTGCCCCATTTTCAACGCCCGGTGGAGGGCGAAGTCTTGCGCACTGGAGCGCCTGAACTGACGTGGTCGGCGATACCCGGTGCTTCATCTTACCAGGTGCAGATCAGTGAAGTGGGCGGGCCGTATCAGTGGTCAACGGCGACCGACGATCCCATGGCCCAGATACCAGCCGATCAGCCCTTGCCCGAGGATGGCATTTTCAGAGGGGTGGTGCAGCCGGTGCCTGCGGACCTCGTTGGCATTGCTGATGTATCGGTGGCTTTCAGCAGGGCTGGTTGGCGGGAGTTTGCCGTTTATCGCGCGGGGGCAACGCCTGTCTGGCTACGGCTGTTGGGCTTGCTGGGGTTGACAGGGCTGGTCATGGGGCTGGGATTGCAGCGTCGCCAAAACGCAATCAGGGGCTGACAAAGCCCCTGAGTGGTTGTGGTTCAGAACGGGGAAGTTGCCGTGCAGAATTGGGCCCAGCCACTTAGAGTGACCCACCCCGCTGATTCATCTGTTCCCTGTTTTCATGAGCTTCCTGGGCCTCGATGGAAAGCGAGGCGGTCGGCCGCGCTTCGAGCCGCGCCAATCCGATGGGATTGCCAGTGTCGGCACAGAAACCATAGGTGCCGTTCTTAAGGCGCTCGAGGGCCTCGTCGATCTTGGCGATCAGTTTGCGGTCTCGATCGCGGGAGCGCAGGGCCAGGGAGCGGTCAGCTTCGTCACTGGCCATGTCTGCGTAGTCAGCGGCCTTTTTCTCGGACTGGCCCAACTGCTCAAGTGTTGCTTCAAAATCACTCATCAGTTCTTCACGCCAAGCCAGCAGTTTCTGACGGAAATATTCCTGCTGCTTTTTATTCATGAACGGCTCATCGGCCGAGGGGCTATAGTTCTTGGGCAATTTTGTACTCATGCTGACACCTCTCAGAAAATGGGGGTCCGAACCCGCCGTTGCGGGAATGGAGTCGGCGCAATATACAAGCAGAAGGCTGCTAGCGCCAATGGGAACGGTATCTGCGTCGGAAATGGGGTTGATTGGCGTTGGGGGCCTTCGGCGGCGGGTGTAAAAAAACACCCCCAGAACCATCTACCGGGGGTGTTTCTGCCTAGGCAAAGTAGCTCTCCAATGGGGCGACCCCAGGTTCGCCGCCCCGAGGCGACAAATGGGAGAGAGGGATCGCATATTGGCTCCGCCAGGCGATTGGACAGGAGGTGCGATTTGTTGGTGCTGCCCACCCCTGCGAGAACGGGCAGCACCCCAAACCTCATCAAGACATTAGCGCATCATTAATGACTTAATGTTGTGAGCATTATATAATCTCGACAAAACGCCGTCAAGGGCTTAGAATGATTTTTTATACGATGCTTTGCTCGGTGCTTGGCAAAACCTTGAACAACAATGAATTAAGGATGTTACGTGACAATCGGCCGGCCAAAAAGTGATGATTCTCCGCAGAAATACAAAGAATCGTTCCGTCTTTACCAACTCAGCGAGCCGGGAAATGGGCAGACCGTGACGGCCATTGATGAGCTCACGGCCTACCTGGAGTGGGCGATTGCCCAACAAGCGAGTGGATTTGGCGAAGGGGATATCATCAACGTGAGTGCTCTGGCCAAGGGTGTGGAGAAATCGCGCAATACGGCGGGCAAATCGGTTGAGGCCCTGGTAGCCAAGGGCATGCTCGTGCAGAACAAACCCAAATCGCCGTACCAGATCGTTTCACAGATTCCCATTTTCAAGGACACCGGCGTGGTGGCTGATGAGCAGATATCACTGACGATGAAATTTGACGCACCTTCGCATATCAGCCGGGTTGGGACCTGCGATTTGGAATCCAGCTCTGATTCGGCAACCATCGGCGGCTTTCTGGGCCAGGAATTGAGGGCCAGCCACGACGAACTGGTGCACGAAGCGGCTGACAAGTATTGGAATCGCGGGCGCTTCCAATTTTACCTGCGCCTGCGCACCGCTGAGGTGTCCGGCAAGGCGACAGCCACGCTTCTGGAGATCACCTATTTGCATTTGTCGCCAGAAGCCGAAGGCATCTTCGCGCGTGGGGTCGGCAGCCTGCGTGACCATCACGTGACCCAGATCAGTCTCTATCCCCTGTTGCAGGAGTGCGGCCTGACGGGCTTCCGTTCCGGGCGCTCCCACGCAACGGTTGCGCCGACGCCGCCCTTGTTGCTGAACGAGTTGAATAAGTCGGTGGATATATCCGGCATCGATTTGAGCCCCTTTCAGAACGACCGGCCGTTGTTGAAATGGACCTATGGCATTTTCCATCCGGAGACCAATCCCATGATCACCTTTTCGGTGTGTTTCGTGAACGCCGACTTGTTGAGCATCTTCATCCGCAACCTGGATGTGGAACTTGGTGGGTCGCAGTGATCGGCTTGAAGCTGCGTTCGGTGGCCTTGTTCAGCGTCCTGGTTATGGTGGTTTGTTCCGGATGCGCCGAAAAGGAAGTCGCCCCCCGTGGACCATTTCCCGAAGCCCCGGTGATCGTGTTGGGCCTGGACACTTTTCGTGGCGACCACTTGCATGCCGGCGGCATGAAAAACATCCGGACGCCGCATCTTGATGACCTCGCGGCTGACGGTGTGCGCTTTGCCCGTTGCCAATCCACCGCGCCTTGGACCGCTCCGGCTTTTGCGTCTTTGTTGACGGGCCTGACGCCTTACCGGCATGGCTATGTGGGTGGCCGGTACCTGCGCCTGAGAGAAGAGGCCACCACCCTGGCCGAATACCTGCAGTCCGATGACTATGCCACCGGAGCGGTGGTCAGCATCGATTGGTTGACTGTCGACTACGGCATGGGACAGGGTTTTGAACAGCACTCATTTTTGCGGACCAACAAGCGCAAGAATGGCCACTTGATCACCGACCGTGGCTTGGAATTTGCCGAGGCCAACGTGGACCACCCCTTCCTGCTCTTCATGCACTATTTCGATGCCCACGCGCCTTATACGCCGCCCCGGGCCTTCGACCGGATGTATTACGAGGGCGATCCCATGAAGCCGGGCGAACTGCTGGTGGATTTCCTGAAGTCCTCGCAAAACAGAGTTCTCAATGAGGCGAATCGAACCCGCATGTACGACTGGCTCGATGGAGTCACCGACCCGGAATTTCCAGTGCGGCAATATGCGGCGGGCATCAGTGGAGTGGACTTTGAAGTGGGGCGCGTGATTGCCGGATTGAAAGCCGCCGGTTTGTATGACCAGGCTTTGATCATTGCCGTGGGTGACCATGGCGAACATCTGGGTGAGCACGATTTGTATTACACCCATGCCTTGCCCTGGCAGGAGGCGGTGCACGTGCCCTTGATCATCAAGCCCACGCTGGCTTCGGCCGCCCGCGTGGAGGCCGACGGGGGAGTCGTCGGTGAGACGGTGCGCACGATCGATCTCGTGCCGACGATCCTCGAGGAGCTCGGAGTCACGGCCCCGGAGGTCGAGGGCCGCAGCCTGTTCGCACTGATGCGCGGCGAGCCCGACGAGCCGCGGCGCGCCTACGCGGACCAGCTGAACAAGTGGGACTCCAAGGCCGCGATGCTCGAGCAGCGACCGGGCGACGACCTCCTGCACTGCATCGTCG
>JADGEP010000390.1 GCA_016744275.1 Candidatus Krumholzibacteriia bacterium
ACCAACCGTCACGCAAATCACGGGCGGCCGCGGCAGGTGCAGAGTCAACCGCAGCGAGCACCAAAAGCAGCACTCCTGGGCAGATTTTCCAGCGCCCCAACGGCGCCCAAGCCCTCATCTGACCACCGCCACGATCTTGTCGCGTCGCAGGACCAAATCACTGGCCGAACGCACCTCCAACCAGGCGATGTAGGCGCCGCTGGCCACTGGCTGACCGCCATTGTCCCGACCATCCCAGACCAGATCCCGCGGGCCCTGGCCGCGCGCATCGCCGCCGAAATCCCGCACCGCTTCGCCCCAAAGGCTAAAGACGATGAGCTCCCAAACGGCTTCCTGGCCCCAAAGGCTGAAGCACAGATGCACGGCGAATGGGCCCCGGTTGCGGTCCAGCAAGGGTGGCGAAACGGACAATTGCTGACCCGCCTCTGGCGGCGCCACAGCAGCCGCGACGCTGTTTGTGCATCCGGGGGTGGATCCGGCCGCAGAGGTGCTCACCATCCAGTTGGACGCACCGGGATTGATCGGTTCGGCGGTGATCCGTTCGAGACTTAAGCCACGGTCCGGCAAGGCATGCAAAGGGCCGCCCCACGCCACGGCATCAAGCACTACTCCTTGCGGGTCGACCAACAACAGGCGGTCAGCGAAGCTGCGACTCTCAGGCACCGAATTGTTCAATGAGGGCCACCCCACAGCCGTCACGATCAGCGGCGGCGCCACCGAATCAACACATGGCGGCGCCCCCGCCTGCCGGTTCATTTCCCACCACGCCATCAGGCCGGATGAATCTTCAGCCACCACCGCCAACTGCCCCGCGGTCAGAATCAGCGGGGGCAAGACCGCCCGCCCGCCATCGGCATCCCGCAGTTCGTGACCCAGCAGGTTCAGATCGGCAGCGCCCGCCCACTGCAACTCGACCCACTCTCCCTGGCCATGGTCTGGGGCCGGCATCACTTCCTGAAACCGCAATGGGCCAGCGCCCACCTGAATCAAACCCAACTCTCGCTGCAGGGTATCAGCGGTGCCGGGAACCACATATTGCCAGTTCAGCGACTGCAGGCCACGGGTGTCAAGCCGGGCCACAAATGTCAGTGTGCGCGTACCACCAGCGGCAGTGGCGTCCCACCAAGAAGACACTTGCCCAAATTCAGATACTCCCGCGGCCCAAGACAGGCGGCAGGGGCCGCCGGGCAATTCTTCGGTGCCGTCGTTGCGCAGTTCGAGCGTCACGCGCAGGGGCTCACCCGGCCGATCCAGAAACGGCGGATCCAAATCCACATTCAAAACCGCCACACTGTGCGGTTGGAAATTGCGCGATCCGGGCGTAGCGTCGCTTGCGGCAAAATCGGCCGCGTTCTCGCCCGTATCACGACCGTCTGGCTTGCGGGCCAACGCCAATCCCGTGGGCACCATTACTGGCGCGCCCTCGAACAGATCGGCATCTGTCAGATGGCCGTAGCCCACCAGGTCCAATACCGACGTCCCTCGAATCAGCCGGATGGCATCCGGCCCATTTTGAAGGCCCAGATAGACCTCGGCATCACCCACGGCCGCACCCAGCCAGTTGCGGTCGGTGATCAGAAAGCGGGCCCCGGATGCGAGCGCCCCGTATCCGGCCCCTCGCCAGCGCGTCACCCAATCAGCACCCACCGAGCCATTGGCGAACTGCAGCTCCACCTCATCGAGATCGACAGCCCCCGGACCGCTGTTCAGCAATTCGACAAATTCACGACCGCTGTCGGTACCCGCAGGGTCAGGAAGGAATTCATTGATCAGCAGCTGACCCTGGGCCGGTCCTGGCCAACAGGCGCAACCGATCAACAAGGAGGGCAGCAGCCGAACTGCCAGCCTCCCGAAGTATGCTTGGAATTTCGAACAGGGAGTTTTTCTCACCCACGCATTCACGTCCATGGACGCCATGCTTCCCGGGAGGAGAAGTGGTCAATACAGTTTTCAGATCAGGTCAAAAACAACATTTGTTAGCCAGCGATCTCCACTAGACCAGCGATCTCCACCAGACCAGCGATCTCCACTAAAGCAAACCGTGGCGACGCCGCAGGTACCACTCGATGCCCAGGAGAATCACCACCAGCACCAGCAGGGGCCACCCCGCCCGGATATCCAGGCGGCGGCGCTGCTGCACACGGTCACCCCGCCAGTCGGTGGCCACGAGATCATCGATCAGCAAGCGCATGTCGTTCGCATCACCAGCGGCATAAAACCGACCGCCACCGCGAGCTGCCAATTGCGTCAACCGCCGCCGGTCCATGCGCACCTGAGTCATCTCAATGCTGTGGTCAGCTACAATCAAATTTTCTCGCCGGCCCAACACTGGAGGTTCACCGTCGCCCACCAATTGCACAGTGTAGGCCCCGGGAGCCAGAGGCGGCAATTCCACTTCGGCCAACCCTGGTTGAGAGCCGGACATCCGCAAGGCATAGGTCTGTTCGCGCAGAGAATCCGCCGGTGCCGGTCCGCCTCGCAGGACCAGGCTGAGTGGCCGCTCGGTCACAGGATGGCCACGCATATCACGCCACTGAGCCCCCAGGCGAATCGGTTCGCCCTCTTGGAAAAACGTTTGGCGGCCTGAAAAAACCAGCCCCGATTCTTCAAGACCCGCAGCACTCCAAACCAGCAGGTTGCGCGCCAACCGGCGCCCGGCGTGAACGGCCTCATCAACATCCTGACCACGGCGGCTGTTTTCCCAGAAAGCCAGCTCCCACAGGTGTCGCCCACCAAACCAGGCCACCCGGCCCTGACCGCGGTTGGACACCGCCAACATCACCCGCTGTTCGCCAGCGGTATTGCTGCCTTGAACCTGGCCGGTCAAGAGAACCTCAGCCTCGGTTCTGGCCTGCACCAGCGCCACTTGGCCCACCGGTGGCAAGGACGCCAAGCCGCCATCGCCGTTCGATTTCGCCCCGCCGCTGGCCACACCGCCCAAGAGGGGATGGCCCGAGGCCAAGGCTGGAACGCGGGCAAAAAAGGGCCCAGGCAACCAGCGCCATCCTGCCGCATCGACAGGCAACAACTGAGCCAATTCTTCTGGCGGTACAAAGGGCACCGGCCCACCACCGGGTCCCGACGAGCTGCCGGCCATCACCAGCAACCCCAGGCCGCGGTCCACCGCCTGGCCCAGCACCTGCCAATCCAGCGCCGCCAGCGGGCCTGTCCACCCTGTCAGGACAACAGCGTCCCACTGCTCCCACTGCTCGGGTTCAACCGGCGCTTGCCACAGCACCAGGCTATCAGCATAGGCCAGGCCACGATGGGTTGGGTGCACCACCGTCAAGGCGATGCGTTGCTCCTGGGCAGCTGCCTGAGCCAGAAATCGCACATCCCAGGAGGGCGCACCGGTCAGCAATAGAACCCGGGCCCGCTCTTGCCGCACGTTGATCGCCAATGACGCTTTGTTGTTGGCGGGGAAACGCTCGTTGTCCAACACCTCGACCTGCAGTTCATAGGCCTGCAAGCCTTCCTGATCCGGACTGAAACTCATCTCCATGGGCACCAGTTTTTCGGCCGAGGTCACCGATTGTTCGGCCACCACCCCACTGGGGCCCACCAGGCGCGCTGTGATTTCGCGCTCTTCTGCACCCGCTCCGCCGAGGTATCGGTGATCCACAGCAAACTCGA
>JADGEP010000391.1 GCA_016744275.1 Candidatus Krumholzibacteriia bacterium
GTCCAAGACCGTTCCTTCTGCGACATACGAGACGATGGTATAGACATCCACCTTCAACATGGTCTTTTCGCGCAGCCCCACTCCCGTGGCCTTCAGCACCACATTTTCGCCGCCGGCTTCGAGCGTGACGGTGTCGGGGTACTCGGTCTTGGTCTTTGATTCGACCACAGCACTTGCGGCCAGTGGCAAGATCATCAAAACAAATGCGATCAGGCTGATCGTCCGCAAAGATTTGAACATGATGGGTTCTCCTGCGAGATGGGGTAGGAATCGGCCCGGTGAGAATCCAACCGGTCCCGAAAGACTACCTTGGGCCGATCTTTTGCACAAGCAAAAGACCGCCCCCACTTGGGGGGGCGGTCCTTAAAGTCCAGACCAGAGGTCAGGTTCCGCCTGACTGAGGCCTGTCAGTGGGGCAGGTCGTCCGACCTATTGCCAGCCACCGCCATGGCCACCGCCACGGCCGCCACGACCACCACCACGGCGTCCGCCGCGGTTGCAGCTTGTGTCTTCTTCTTCATCGTCACAATGGCCCGGCCCGATGCGGCCATTGTTGTAGCGATCCAATTTGGTCTTCAACCGAAGCACCAATTTGCGGTCCGGTCGGCACAAGCTCGACCAGGCCGTCCAATCGTTCTCAGCCAGGAAGGCATCAGCATCGCAGATCTTAGCGTGCACAGCCGAAGCATCGGCACCATTGGCGATGTTCAGCTTGGCGGCCAGCAACTGTGCATAGAGCTTGGCAATGCCATTGCGACTGCCGCCGAAGTCACGGCGTTTCAACAGCGCCACGGCCTGCTCAGCGGTGGTCACTTCGATGCTCTCGGCGCCACCAGGAGTGCCCAGCCACAGCGGCAACAACGGGCTCACCAGATCATCCTGGGGCCCCAAGCCCGCATGGTTTTTCCAAAAACCAATGGTGCGGGTGCAGTTTTCGCCTTGGCGGAAGAACACGCCGGCATCCCAGCTCAGGTCGTTTTCGCCAGCGTCCAGGGTCGTGCACATGGTCAACCCGGTCGTCTGGTCAGCATCGCTGTCCAGTTCCGCGTCGGTGCCTTGGCCAGCCTGAGAGAAATTGTAGCCTTCAGGAAGAACAAAGCGCACCTGGTAACTGCCGGCTTCCAGATCGGCAAACAGGTAGCTGCCATCAGCGTCCGTCAACGTTTCGGCCAATACACCACCGAAGCAATCCAGCAATTGGACAGCGACTTCGGGGACACCGTTTTCGCCGTCATCCTGGATGCCATTGCGGTTTTCGTCCAACCAGACAACATTACCCAAGGAACCCAGCGGAGAGGTTGCCAGCGGGATCGAAAAACCAGCGCCAACCCAACCCAGCGAGGCGCCCAGGGGCTCTTCGCTATCGGTGGAAATGAGCTGAACGGTCACGGAAGTAACACCTGCGGGAATGTGGACCGGCAGAATCAGCGAATCCCACAACAGGGCGTCAAAGCTGCCCAGGGATTCGTCGAAAATCTGGTCGCCCGCGCTGGTGGTCACCTTGATCTGATTTGGTCGGCCGACGCCAACACTACCAGCCATGACGACCATATCGCCGGTGCGGTCAACGTCCGCGGCGCTAAAAGTAAAGGTCTGGGGCACGGTGGCATCCAGAGTCGGGACAAACTGGAAGAAAGCCATGTCCAGGCCGTCCACAAGACTCAGGTCGGCCTCGGTGCCATCATCATAGATCACCAGAATGCTGGCGCCGTTGTTCTCGTCCAACGTACCAGCGGAAGTGTCGAAATCGAACCCGGTAATGGTGAAGCTGTTGTCACCGGCGGAAACCAGACCCATGTCTGTGATGTCAGCCCGGTAGGCGCTGAAGTGGTAGCTAACACCTGCGATCTTGAAGAAATCCACCGGGCCACCGATCAGTTCGCCCGAGATTTCGGTGCCATCGACCGTAATGGCGTCGTCACCAGGAGCACCGGTGGTGCCTCCGGCCCAATACAACAGTGCCTGATTGATCGTGGCGCCTTCGGGCACGTGAATATTCAACGTGCCGGAAGTCACTTCATTCATGCCAATGCCGCCCTCGGCAAAACCCGAGCCTGAGGCAATGTCAATGCTGGGCACGCCCAGGGTTTCGGTGCCATTCTTCAGGCCCGTGTATGTGTATTGGGAATCCGTGTCCTGCGGGGCCAGCACTTCGGTTTCGGTGCTGCAACCGGCCACAAAGGCCAACAGGGCTGCTCCCAGAATGATCATCCTTACCATTTTCATCTGTTTCCTCCAAGTGCCCAACGGCACCACGACAGAGCGAAAGTTGTGTTTCAGCAGGTGGTAGGCCTTCAAACGGCCCCAAGCGCATTGCTCAGGTCGGAATTATCTCAGATTTTTGATATTACGTCAACCCCTTGCGCATAATTTTGCAATTAGAGGCATTGCGGCAGCCCAGATCCTCAGTATTGGAAAACGGCACACATCCTGCTTTGTAGACCATAGAGAACCCCTGGGGCCGGATCGCCGGCCCTGACCGCACGCCAAAGGACGACTTTCTTGCCTGAAATCAACCCCGAAACACCCTTGAGCCCGCCCAGCGGCGGTCTGCTCAGCCTGGCGATGATTGTCCGGGATGGTGGCCAAAATCTGGCCCCTTTACTGACCGGCGCCCAGCCATGGGTTGATGAAATCATCGTCGGCGATACCGGCAGTATCGACGACAGTGTCGCAGTAGCCCGTTCTCTCGGTGCGGTGGTTCACCAGATGCCCTGGGAAGACGACTTCTCGGCGGCCCGCAATCGGGTCCTCGAGAAGTGCCACTGCCGCTGGGTTTTGATTCTCGACGCTGATGAATTGCTCTGCGAAGCTGATTGGAAGCAAATGCGCCAGTGGGTTGCGCAAACGGATGCCGACGGGCGGCACCTGGCCGGCCGGGTGACCACCCGCAACTACCAGCACGACCGTCACGGGCGAGGCTGGGTTCCGGTGCCCCAGGATGATCACCATGCACTGCCAAGCGGTGCGCCGGCCGAAGGGTTCATCGCCTCGGCCAAGGTGCGGATCTTTCCCCGCCACCCCAACGTGCGGTTCCGAGGCCAGATACACGAAACGGTCGAAATCAGCCTGCGTGATGCCCAGATTCCAGTGGTCGATTTGCCCTGGCCGGTGCACCACTTCGGCTACTTCGCGCCGCGCGAGCAAAAGAACCAACGCTACCTGCACCTGGCCCACCTGAAAACAGCCGAACAACCCCACGACGCTGCCTCCTGGGCAGAACTGGCCGATTGCGCCATTGCCGTCCAGGACCACCGTCAGGCAATGGTGGCGATCGAACGCTCAGTGGTCCTGAATCCGGACAACCCCGAACACCGATTGACTGCGGGCTGGTTGCAGTTCGAAGCCGGCAATCTCAAGCAGGCGGAAGTTCACTTGGCAACCATTGCCGGACACCCTGAAGTGGAGCCTCACGTGCAGGCCGAGGCCGCGCACCTGCGGGCCCAGATGGCCATCACCCGCGAGCGCCCCCAGGCCGCCGTGCCCTTGTTGGCTCAGGCTATTGGTTTGTTTCCGGACAACGGGCACTTCCAAAACACCCTCGGCACTTTGCATCTGGTGCTTGGTCGGGGCGCCGACGCCCGG
>JADGEP010000392.1 GCA_016744275.1 Candidatus Krumholzibacteriia bacterium
GTTTAGGCAGGAGGTCAGCCGGTGTCAAGGCGACCCGGGGATTTCCCCATTGTAAGCTGTGGTTTCCCACGAAAAGGCCCCTTCGGGCGACCATCGCAGGCGAATGCTGCCGTGCAAATCGGTCCGCAGGAGCGCCGCGGTGTCGCGGCCGGTAGACACCATATTCAGGTAGGGCCCATGACTGGGGTGACCATAGGAATTGCCGATTCCGCAGCTGATCAGCACCAATTCTGGCTGCAGCGCCTGCATCAGAGGGGCAGAACCGGAAGTATCGCTGCCGTGATGGCCAGCTTTCCAAACCCTCGACGGGGGCGTATCGGGAGCCGCGTCGATCCACATTTGCTCTCCTTCAATTTCCAAATCGCCGCTCCACACCATTTCTGTGCCGGTGGCATGACTGAGGCTGGCCACCAGGCTCCAGTTGTTTTCGCTGTGGGCATGTTGTTGGCCGGATAGTGGGTACTGCACGGCGAATTTCCAATCCTGCCAGCGGTGCAGGACTTCCCCCTCCTGCGGACGCATCACCCGCAGTGAATCCACTGCTGTCGGCAGTGCCGCCCGCGCCTTGCCCGCAACCATCCATTGATCCACTTCCAGTTCACTAAACAGCGCCACCGCCCCGCCGGTGTGATCGAGGTGGCCGTGGGTCAGCAGCACCGCGTCGATGCGTTTGATGCCTTGGCGCTTGAGGAAGGGAAGCACCCCGCGCCCCATTGGGCCTTGAGAAGGAGGCGCCCGGTGTCCAAACCGACCACCAGTGTCGATCAAGGCACACCAGCCATCCGGGAAAACCAACAACGAACAATCACCCTGCCCCACGTCGAACTGCCAGACGACGATGCCATCGGTGTCGGGTATTGTCTGGGCCACCGGGCCAAACGCGAACAGCAAGATGACCGGCAGCACCAGCCAGGTCAGGCTTATGATCAACTTTGGGAAGCGGCTCTTGGGTCTGAGCTTCAAAAGCGAACAAAACAAAAGGCTCAAACTGATCCATACCAGCAGCTGAAACCCACCCGGCTCAGGCAATCCGAAACCTGCCCCACCCGTGAGGCCGGCCGTCCAGCCAACGGCCCCACTCACACTGCGCATCAGGAGCCAGGCCAGCGCTCCGAGTGATTGAGCCAACGGCGCCCAAACCACGGTTGCGACCAGTGCCGATACCGCCGCCCAAACCGCCAAACCAAAAAGCGGCACGGCCACCAGATTGGCCACCGGCGAAAGCAGGCTGATCCTGCCGAAGCTGCCGGCGACGACCGGCAGCGTGAACCATTGGGCGGCCAGGCTGACGGCCAGTCCTGTGGCCACGAACTGCAGCCATTTCTTCTTTGAGAACTGGAATCCTCCGGTGAGGCGACTGACCAGCAGTATGCCACCGGCCGCGAGATAAGACATCTGCAGCCCGGCATCGAGATTTCTGAGCGGAGATACCAGCGATCCAGCCCAGTACATCAGCCCCAGAAGTCGCAGTGCATCCACGCGGCGCCCAAGTGGACGTGCCATGGCCGCCAACAGTCCCATGCCCCCGGCTCGCACCACCGAACCGGGAAGGCCTGTCAAAAGCAGGTACAGCGGAACGAAGAGCCAAAAGGGAGCGGCGACCATGCGAGGCGATCCTCCCAGCAGCCGTCCCGGCACCATCAGGATGCCCAGAAGAATGCCGACGTGAAGCCCACTGACGGCAAACAGATGGGCCAAACCCAACTCGCCGAATGGCGCACTGATGGCGCGGCTGTCCTCTGATTTGGCTCCGAGCAAGACAGTGGCGGCCAGCTTGGCCTCGCGCCCGGGAAGCAGGAATTGCAAACGGTCCAGCAGGGATTGCCGCAGGGGCCCGAGCAATTCGGCGCCGACGTAGGACACGGGCTCCTTGGTCGTGACGGGCCGCCATTTTTCGAGGCGACCCTGCCAGCGCAAGCCCCGGCCTTTCAAGAACTGCCGATAGTCGAAGGCGCCGGGCAGGGTACTGGTAGGCGGAACCCGCAATTCGATCGGGCCAGCCACCACGGCACCCAATGCAGGCAAGGAACCCGAACCTGTCACCATCACGCCCTGTCCGACGGTGGGATAAAACTGAGCGCGGAGGGCTGGTTCCCGTGCGGAAAAGGCGACCAATTGGGCCGCCGCTCGCCAGCGCTGTCGGCTCACGGGTTGCGGCCAACTGGTGAGGCGCATGACCCCATCACCGGAGTGCACAATGGGCACCGCCGGCGACCACGGTCGATCAATGGTGGCCACAAACCGCGACCGCCGGTGGGAAGCCTCGGTTGCCCCCGCCGAAAAATTGGCCCCACCAACCAGAGCCCAGGCTGCCGCGATGCCCCAAGGGTTTCCGCCGTGCATCAGTATCGGGGCCATGGCACTCAGGCGCACCAACGGCGGACCCCAGGATTCCGGAATATTTTCGCCCCAAGCCGGGCCTTGCGAACCCAGCCAGCTGCCAGCATTGAAACTCAAGAGGTGGCAAATGAACCAGAAGGCGGGCCAGTGCCGCCGGGAAAGCAGCGCCCCACGGCGTCCAACAAGAATCAGTCGGTGGGCGAAGAAGGCCGGATGCGAACGTGCTCGCCGAGGCTGTTCCAGAAGTGGCATTGATTGCGGCCAAGATCCTTGGAGAGGTACAGCATGGCATCGGCCTTGCGGTACAATTCAAAGGCATCGGATCCGGCGGCGGGAAATGTCACCGCGCCGTAGCTGAAGGTGACCTGCAGATCGATGACTCGGTTTTCGTGAACAACTTCTTCGCTGAAGGGCGAATCGAGCAAACGGCCCACCACTTCCTGTCCGGCCTCCTGGCCGGTGTCCGGCAGAATGAGGGCAAATTCTTCGCCACCGATCCGACAGATGTGATCAATGCGGCGCAACTCTTCCTGCAGGCGGCGGGCCACCATGCGCAACGCTTGGTCGCCCAGTTGGTGTCCAAGCTCGTCGTTGACCCGTTTGAAATGATCCAGGTCGGCAATAACCAGTGTCAGGGGCACTTCCGAGCGGCGGGCGCGCTCCAGTTCCATGGTGAATTGGGAGTCAAAGTAGGCGCGATTGTAGACACCGGTGAGGCTGTCGGTGTGTATCCGTTGATTCACTTCCTGCTGGTGTTGCCAACGCCGGGTGACAAAGCGGGCCAGGCGATCGGCCAGGCGCAAGAGGACTTCGCGCCCCCAATCGTCGCGGGTCACCACGAACACCAGGCCGGCTTCGGTCCGTTGGCCAGAGAGCGAATCATCCGTCGCAGGTTCATACAATGGCACAGCAACGGCAGCGGACACTTCAAAGGCGCCGTCGGCTTCGGCAGCGGTTTGTTGCAAAATGTGTTGGGGCAATTCACCAGGACTCGGAATCCAGACAGAATGGCCTTCTTCCCTCAAACTCAGCCAACTGGCTTCTTGCGCTTCGCCGGAAACCTTAAAAACACCATCGGCGCCTTCGTGAATTGTATCGCCTTCATGGACCATGATGAACATGCGGAACTGGGGCGTGAATTTTCCCAGAAGCCGCAGAATGCCCGCCAGAACTACGGATTTTTCGCCGCTCTGAGGAGCTCCAATCTCCAAATCCTGGGCGTCTTCCATGGCCCCGAG
>JADGEP010000393.1 GCA_016744275.1 Candidatus Krumholzibacteriia bacterium
GCCCAGGGAATCCAGCCAGGCCTGGCCACCGGTTGCCAGATAATCACCATCCCGCCAGGTCGCCAGTGAGAACTGCGCGGCCAGAACATCATTGAGATCACGGGACACCTGCAGTTGGGTCGTCAGTGAATCCAACTGCGCTTCAGGGGTCTGCACTCCTGCGGGCAGGTGCAGATCCACCCGTCCCCCGTTGGCCCCGCCAGCGGCGTGCAATACCAAACGCGGAACGATCACCTGGGAAGATTCCCAATCACCTTCCAGCGCGATGTCTGCCGTGGGCTGGTCCAACGTGCCGGCGACCTGGGCCGCCAAATCAAGGTGGGCAACGGCTCCTGGCACCAACAGTGATGCCAGTTGCGAATCCGCCACCGCCACCTGCAGCGACAATTCCAGGTTTTCCTGCTGCAGTTTGCCAACAGCTTGTAGCTCTGCTCCCAGCATTGACACCGCCAGGGAATCGACCGCAATCGTGGCCGAATCCAAGAAGCCGGTTTTCCAGTCGGAGATATCCGCCTCCAGGTGGGCCGCCAATTTTCCGGCGCCCAACCAAGGAGTTGCCGCGAGATCAAGATTGACAGCCAGCGCTAAATCCTGCGCGGCCAAACCTCCATCCAGCACCAACCGGCCTCTGATAGGCCCAAAATCCTGATGAGGAAATTCATCCGGCAACACCAGCTTCAGATCCGAGGCCCTGGGCAGGACAAATTCACTTTCCCATTGGCCCACAAAGTGGTCATTGGTGCTGCCCAACTCAGCCTTGCTCGTCAACGCCATGACCAAAGGCTGGCTAGCCACCGTATCGGGCAATGATGCGATCAATTTCAGGTCCAGGTTGTTGATCACGGCAGTGGCCGGACGGCCCGCTCGGGCTTCAAGGGTCCCCGCTGCAGTGAGGTCCGAACACCGCAATTCTGGAGTCAGGATGGCCTCGCCCAATTCCACACGCCAATGGGAAAGGGCCACCGATGGTGCGCCTGGCAACGATCCAGGGCGCGGAAACGGCGGTGTGGTGGTGCTGTCATTTTCGGCGACGACGGTCGCCTGGTCTGCCGGATCCGGCGCCGCAGCAGCCAACACCCCCACCAACGCCGGCACATTCAGCTGCGGCACCACCAATCGCAGAGAATCCACACCGACATCCCGATGGCGCAATCCCGCCAGGTCCAGATGCAGATCCAGAAGCGCAACGTGGGCCAGAGTATCGGCGCTGGCTTGGTCGTCGAGCCACACCACATCGGTGAATTTCAAATGTCCCAGTTCAGCCCAATCAGCCGCGCCGATCTCCAGAACACCCGGCACGGCGCCCAGGGCACGGTTCAATCCCGTATCGAGCAACTTGTTGCGCAAACTGCTGCTGGCAACCAACCCGACGATGAGTACCGCCACTGCCAACAACAGCCACATGCCCGTGGCCAGAAGCACGCCCAATGCCCTTCGGGCCATTCGCACCAGGGGCCCCCGCGTTGGCGGAATATCGGCTTCTGTTGTTGTGCGGCGCCAATTCACCATGGATAACCGATCCCGAAATGCCACAGTTTTTTGGCCTGCCCATCCACCTGATCAGCCACATTGACGGCGTAACCAATTCGCAACGGACCCAAGGGCGAACGCAGGCCCAGAGTCGCTCCCAGCGCGACGGGAATATCCTGCAGGCGAACATCCGAAGCCTTGTCCCAGACGTTCCCAGCATCCAGGAACAACCCGCCTTCGAACGCCCCCACCAAAGGAAAACGAACTTCGCTGCTGAACAAAACAACAGCCTCGCCGCCGCGGGCATTGCCTTGCCCATCCCGCGGGCCCAGGCCGTGGCGGGTGTATCCCCGGTGCGAGTTGTAGCCCCCGGCATGGAAGCGGCGGTTGGCCAAAATATCAGTGCCGTTTTCCAGCGGCTTGGCCAGGCCGAACCGCAGGCGCGTGGTGCTGATCAGATGCGACGGAAGGTTCAGGTACTTGGCTGCGTCAATCTGGCCCGAGGCATAAGGGACCTCGGAAAAAAGCCAAGGTTCGGCAAAGGTCAGTGACAATTTGAGAAAGCCGCCCCGAGTCGGCAAAATCGGATCATCGGTGCGGTCCCACTTGCGATCGGCCCAGATTTCCCACAGCCGGCCTTGCGGTTCCGGGACATCCAGGGCGACGTCGTTTTTTTCCACGATGCGGTTTTGCGACACCGCCGTACCCAGGTTCAACAGGTCGCGGTTGCGCGGCCGAAAGCTTTGCACGAACTCGGCCCGATACTCCCGGGATTCGTACGCCTCTTCATTTTCGGCGATCGCATCGAGCCCCACCCGACTGCGAGCCCGTGGCGACAACCACCCCAGCCAGAAAACCCCAACCCCGGCCGTCATTTCGTGGGTGGCAAATGCTCCGCGGGCATTGAAGCCCCGGCCCCGGCCCAAAAGGTTGCGGTGGGTCCAGGCCGATTGGGCCATCCAGGGATTGTCGGACCAGGTCCCCACCGAAGCGTCCCAGGTGCGCATGCGCCCGTTCTCAAGATCCACCTTCAAGCGCAAGTGCCCAGGTGACGTTGATTCCGTCGACAGGCTCACTTGTCGAAAGAGCTGGGTGAGTCGCAGGTCCATGGCCGCCTCGGCCAAACGGGATTCCGCGTAGGGGCTGCCCGGCAAAATGTTCACTACCCGCAGTGCCAAACTCTCCAGATCGGCACTGCAGCCCTGGACGACCACCTCGTCGATCACGTAGTATTCGCCGGCTTCGACCAGCAGTTGCACCACCACCAATTGCGGTCCCGCGGGCAACAAATGGGCCTCGACCCGGGCCAGGGCATAGCCGGCATTCTGCAGCAGCGACCTGGTCTGTGACAACGAGCGAGCCAAGCCCTGATCGGCAAAAACCTGGCCGGGCGCCAAGAACCCGGCAGTCATGGAATCGGGCAACGCGACGCCTTCGGGCCAACCCGTGAAACGGACCTCGTCCACGCGGACGGGCGGCCCCGCAGCTGCGGTGATCAGCAAGTCCAACTGCCGCGACGCCACATCGGCCTCGACGGTGGGCACAACCAGTGCCGCAGGAAATCCCCGCACCGCCAGATACAAACGAATCCGCGCGAGATCTGCGGCCAAAAGCGAGGCCGTAAAAGCAGGCCGTTGTTGCCCGCGCAAGAACTTCCATTGTCCGCTGAGGGCCAAGCCCTGTTTGAGCCCTTTGTCCATGCCTTCGGGGGCGCCCACCACCTCAAATGACCGGATTTCCCAGCTGTTGTACCGGTCCCACTGGATCGACTCGGCGGCACGACAAGGGACAACCCACCAGGTTGCAAAGATAGCCATGAATAGAAATGCGGGTCCGCACCAAGAGGCGGCCCCGCGGCGCAAATCTGCGCATGGGGAAATCATGATGCCACCAGAGTACCTTTTGGCCCGACGGAAGTCCAACGGCAGGTGGGAATTCCGTAGCTTGACGGCCAGACCGGCTGTAAGTTGTCGGCAGACGCCTCCCCATTTGACGCAAAGGATTCTGCCATGGCTGATGCCCCCATCTATCTCGACTACAACGCCAGCGCGCCGCTTTGCACCGAAGCGGCGGCCGCGATGTCGCCGTGGCTGGAGGGTGTGGCC
>JADGEP010000394.1 GCA_016744275.1 Candidatus Krumholzibacteriia bacterium
GGGCAGGACGACTGACTCGAGCCGATTGAATCCAGGCCAAGTCTTTTGCGGAAACCGGGCCAGCATGGGCTTCATAACTTTGATGTTAGCCGTCGAGCTGTTGACTGTCAATCCCATTTTTAGGTCGCCGTAAACATCCTGCGTCTTTAAGTTCATGTCTGGTTTGACAATAAGAAATTGGCCCGAGCGCACAGTGGGTAAAGCGGTCAATTTGGACCCGATTCCCCGGCCCATGGCCGTCCCGCCCTTGATAAAGAAGGGCACGTCCGCCCCCAGAGGGACTGCCAACTCTTGCAATTCATTGTCATCTAAACCAGTATCAAACAAATGATCACACGCCTTCAAAACGGCGGCGGCATCGCTGCTGCCGCCCCCCAGGCCTGCGGCCGCCGGAATTTCTTTGTGCAGGTGAATTTTGATTTTCCCGGAGACCCGTTGTTCCCGGCAGAAATGGCGCGCGGCCTGCCAACAGAGGTTGTTCTTGTCCGCCGGCACATCCCGCGGCCCGTCCACCGACATGGTGATGGTGGGCTCGCCCCCGGGATATTCTTCAAGCAGTGTCACTTCGACACGATCAAAGATCGCCACCGCCTGGAGCACCGTCTCGATGTCATGGTAGCCATCGTGCCTCTGGCGCAGAATCTCCAAATGCAGATTCACTTTGGCCGGAGCTCGCAACGCCACTGTGCGCCCGATAGCCCGGCGTCCGTTTACAAATTCGTTGCCCATGATCTTCCTTCTTCGGTCAAACTAGGGAGTGCCCGCGCGGTGAGCCTGCTTAGGCAAAGCGTATTCATCATACAACTGTTGCCAGGGAGTGTCGGCCATGCCCGCGGTCTTCTGGCGACCCAGGGCGCGTTCCATGAGACGCGTCAAGGGTGCGGCCCAACCGCTCACCTGGCCGCCTCTTGGGAGTGACGCTTTGGGGCCAAGTTCAAGATCCAGCAGCCCAAAGTCAAGATTCAGCAAATCGGTGCGGCCAACAATCTGAATTTCCGCCGCCGTCGCCCGGCCAAAACCGCGGTCCCGGCACAGACGGACCCACGGCACCCGCATCGGCTCAATCCCCGCCAATCTCATGGCCACCGCATCGACCGCCACCGCATCAGTGCCCGCCAACAGGATGTTCCGGGCCACGCATTGACGCCCGCCACTGGCCCGTTCCACTCCCCAGAGCGTGCCATCCAAAACCGCGCCCAGCCTAGGCATCAGTTCCCGCGCCACTCCTACCGATTCAGCGGTCACTTCTGCCGCCGGGGCCTTGCGGCTGGCCGAGGCCCCACCCGTAACCAGTGATTGCAATGCCTGCCCGGCCCCTTGCCATTTTCCGCCGGGGGCCACCGCCGGGCTGGTCAGCAGCACCGCCGGCCCTGTGGCCAACCCCACCGGCACCTGTACACCATTGGGCAAAACCGCATCCAGGGCCGGATGCAACAGCTGAGATTGATGCCGATGTGGCCTCAGGAATTCAGCGCCAGCCAGCTTGGCCTGATGACCGGTGGCCTGTTCCTGCCACATCGGATGGGCCGGCAATGGGCCCGCACCCGTGCCCAAAATCGACAACAACTCCGCTGATTGACCGCGCTTCTGCAACCAGGCCAAGGTGCCCGCCAGTTGCCACGGCGTCCCCTGCCAACCCGGCGCATAATTTCCCGAGCCTGTGGTCAGTAGCAGCCGCGGTGTTTCATCGGCCAGCAAATCAGCCAGGCCCGACAATTCCAATACCCGATGGTAATCCGAACTGATGGTCTCCGGACGCGCCTCGACCAATGCCACTTTTGTCCGCATGATTTATTCCCCGCCTCGCCAGTCAGATGCCGATGATTTTGATGGCCGCAACCACCCAGGCCACCACTACGATCTGCAATCGGAAATCCATAAGCAGGATTTCGTGGGGACGCCCGCCCTTGTCTTCCAGAAAGACCAGGTAGAGATAGCGTCCCATGCCCAGCAGTACGAACGGCAGGGTGAAGATAAGGTTGCGTGTTCCAAATTGTTCCACCGTATTGGGCCAGACGGTGTACAGAGCGTACATCATTCCCGTCAGGGCGAAACTGCCCCCGATCAATGCATTCAACATGGGCTCACTGTATTCGCTCAATACCGGGCGGGTCTTGCCCGTTTCCTGTTCGATTTTCAACAACTCGTCGCGCCTCTTGCAGAACCCCAGGAACAATGACAGGAAAAACGTGCACAGCAGCAGCCAGATGGAAATCACCACATCCGGGCAACTGGGCAGGATCACCAGAACGCCCGCGGTGGCCCGAATCACAAAGCTCATGCCGATGCCGGTCACATCCAGCACGGGCACCTGCTTCAGCCAACGCGTGTAGAGCCAATTCCAGATGAAGAAGAAACAGATTCCCAGCAAGAACATCTGCCCCAGAGCCAACGCCGCCAGCAGGCAAAAAGCCAGCAACCCCAACCCCATACGTACCGCAATGCCGACGGGCAACCGCCCTGATGCCACCGGCCGCTTGCGCTTGGTTGGATGGCTGCGGTCGAGCTCCTGATCAGCGATATCATTAAAAACGTAGATCACACCAGAGGCCAGGCAGAACAGTGCCGCACCGGCCACCGCCCGCCACAGGCATCCCGTTTCGCCCAGTTTGCGGCCAAAAATGATGCCGGCAAAGAGCAGCAGATTTTTGGTCCACTGCCGTGGGCGAAGGTTTTCCAGAAATGCACTCAGGTAAGCCATCAGGTGGTTGCCGCGACCCAGCGTTCGAGGATCATGCACAGCAAATGCCCCATGGTGATGTGCACTTCCTGAATTTTTGGGGTGCTATCACTTGGTGCGACCAGGGCACCATCCAGCAGCGGTAGCAATTGGCCGCCATCACGGCCCAGGAAACCGTGAACCTTCATGCCGTGGGCGCGCGCCGCCTCCACCGCCGTGATGCAATTGGCGGAGTTGCCCGAAGTGCTGATGACCAGTAGAACATCATCGGCGCCACCCATGGCCTGCACCTGTCGGGAAAAAATGTGATCATAGCCATAGTCATTGCCGACGGCCGTCAGAGTCGAGGTGTTGGCGGTCAATGCCAAGGCGGCATAGCCCGGGCGCTCTGCCAGGAATCGCCCGACAAGTTCAGCGACAATGTGCTGGCTATCGGCCGCACTGCCCCCATTGCCACACACCATCAATTTGCCACCGCGGTTCCAGGATTGTTGCACATCGGCGGCCAAGGCGGTCACTGCGGCCAGATGGTCATCGCCCAGGCGCCCCAGGGTCGCCACCAAGTCATCAACCGCGCCACGAAACAGAGACGCAGCTTCGGTCATTTTTGCGCTGTCCAACCGGTTGTCATCAGAGGCCGTCATGCCACTTCCATTCGTTTGCGACTAGGGGAACACCACGTTGCCGGCGTCCAACCGCGCGACATATCTTGCGACTGCATCTTGCCACGTGGGCCGCTCGGGGCAACCCACTTTTTCCAATTGCTGGCTCAACAGAACCGAATTGGCCGGGCGAACCGCCGGGGTCGGATATTCACTGCTGGGGCAAGGATGAATGCGGGCCGGATCGGCGCCCACACACCGGGCCACCTCTTGGGCCAGATCAAACCAGG
>JADGEP010000395.1:0-250 GCA_016744275.1 Candidatus Krumholzibacteriia bacterium
CCTCGAAGTCGTGCTGGTACTTCACCTTGGAACCATGATCGCCCAACTGCCGAATCTTGATGGCCAGGTCCTCGCTATTGGTGGTGACCGCGCCGCCATCACCATACGCACCCAGGTTTTTGCCCGGATAGAAGCTGTAGCAAGCCGCATCGCCGAACGTGCCGGCTTTGCGACCATTGACCGTGGCGCCGTGGGACTGGGCGCAATCTTCGATCACGAGCAGGTTGTGCTTCTTGGCGATCGCCATGAT
>JADGEP010000395.1:289-3565 GCA_016744275.1 Candidatus Krumholzibacteriia bacterium
CACAATCCACGAACACAGGAGTAGCTCCGGTCCAACCAATGCCTTCGGCCGTGGCGATGAACGTATTGGCGGCCGTGATGACCTCGTCACCAGCGCCCAAACCCAGGCTCTTCATGGCCATGAACAGAGCGTCGGTGCCATTGCCCACACCGACGCAGTGCTTCATGTCGCAGTAGGCGGCAAAGTCGGCTTCAAAGGGGCGCGCGTTGACAAACGCGCAGCTTTCCAGGATTCCCTGGATGGCGGCGTCCACTTCGGGCTTGATCGACTGGTACTGGGCTTTCAGATCGACAAAATTGACTTTCATGACCGATGCTCCTTGGTCCACACTGATGCTTCTGGGTGAAGATGTCCGCCGCAAATGAAGCCTGGTCGCCTCAATTCGCCGACGGGAACCATCCTGCAAAACTATCTCAATGCACATCATCGTCAATGTTTGAAAAGGGTTAACCATTTATTACCAAGATGGCCAAGGAAGTTTGGCGCCGAGCATTCCATGTGCTAGAATGAACCCATCAGCGCCCTGCCGGCGTCAATAATTCCAGGACCCCCCTGAACGACCGAATGGAACCCTCCATCATGCGCTTTTCCATGCCCATGCCCCGCAATCTCTTGCTCTGTGCCCTGACCCTCCTGCTGGCCACTGCCAGCACCTCCTCCTGGGCTGCGACCCGCATCTATCCAGGCACCATCGACAAGCCGGCCGACCCCGATTTCATCTACAACCGCACGGTTTTCGACTGCCAGCCGGCCGACTCGCTGACCATCACCGTCACCACTTCGATCACCCTCTCGGACAGCACCATCGGTCGCCCCAGCCAGATCGACGGCTACCCCTGCGCCCCCTGGGCCGAGGCCGGACCCGAGCTGATTTACCGGTTGGATGTTGCCGCTCCATTGAATCTGACCGGCGTCCTGCATGAAAACGATTTTGACCTGGATCTCTTCCTGCTCAATGACTGCGACAGCGACAGCTGTCTCGTGGGCGAATCGGTCAACTTTTCGGCCGACCTCGATGCCGGCATCTACTACCTGATTGTGGACACCGCCAGCGGTGACTCCAACAACATGCCCGGCACCTTTTCCCTGGATCTGACGGCGCGGGTGCGTGGCTTGCCTGCCGCTGCCTGTGCTGCGGCCGAAGCCAATTTCATCACCTGCGCCAACGACACTTTCACAGTGCCCGGTACCCATGACTTGTTTGGTCAGGACAACCTCGTGAGCGAATACGACTGCGGCACGGCGCCCAAAAATGCCGGCGAGCGTTGGTATGCCTTGACCCAAGGTCCCGGCGGCATCGTCTCGGCCGTCGTCAGCGGCGTGGCCGAAAACCTGGACGTGAGTCTCTGGCTATTTGCCGGCTGCGGGCCCGAGGCGGAGTGCCTCCAATTCGTGGACCACAACACAGCCGACCAGGGCGAGACCCTGACTTGGACCAACGAGCACGCCAGCGATAATGTCACCGTCTACCTGGCCGTTGACGCCGTCCGCGAGCCCGAGACCGCACCGGGCGACGATCCGGTTCTCATGTCATATACACTGGAGGTCCTTTGCCAGGGCAGTGTTCCGACCACCAAGACGTCTTTCGGATCGTTCAAATCCCTTTACCGTTGACCCCGGCGGGGGCTGTATCCTATTTTCCCTGCCACTCATGACTTTGCTTGCACCATCGGATTCCCTATCAGGCTCCGGCAAGACCACGGAAGGTTCCCGGCATGGCCGCTTCACGCAAACCCCGCGCCGCCAAAAACGCGGAGTCCATGGCCGCCTCTCAGCGCGCCATCTCCATCAGCGAGTTCTTCACCAAGAACCGCCACCTGCTGGGATTCGATTCCCCGGCCAAGGCGTTGCTGACGACCATCAAGGAAGCGGTCGACAACAGCCTCGATGCCTGTGAAGAAGCAGGCATCCCGCCAGAGCTGTTCGTGGAAATCCGGCCCGACAATCCCGTCAATCTGGGCATCGAACTGAGCAGCCAGGATGGCGAACCGGCCAAGAAGAAAAACGGCAACGGCAAAGCCACGGCCGCAGCCAGCAAAGAAGACCGCTTCAAGATCATCATCGAAGACAATGGGCCCGGCATCGTCAAAGAGCAGATCCCGCGCATCTTTGGCAAGCTGCTCTACGGTTCCAAGTTCCACAAGCTTTCCCAAACCCGCGGCCAACAGGGCATCGGCATCTCCGCCGCTGGCATGTATGGGCAGTTGACCACGGGCAAGCCAGTGGTCGTGGTCTACAGCAGCACCGGCGCCAAGGCGCCCGCCCATCGCTTTGAGATTCAGCTCGACATGAAAAAGAACGAGCCCAAAATCCTTTCGGGCGACGAGACCATCTGGGAAAAAGAGCGCGGCACCCGCATCGAAATCACTTTGACCGGCAGCTACAAGCGCGGCCAGCATTCGGTGGACAACTATCTCGAACAGACATCCATCGCCAACCCGCACGTGCACCTGACCTACAAGAACCCCAAGGGCGAAACGATGGTCTACGCCAACGCGACCACCGACCTGCCGCCCGAATCGGTGGAGATCAAGCCCCACCCCTATGGCGTCGAACTGGGCATCCTGGCGCGCATGCTGCAGGACACCAAGTCCCGCAACATCAACGCCTTCCTGAAGGACGAGTTCTGCAAGGTGGGCGCCAAAACCGCCGAAACGATTCTCGAAACCGCGGGACTGCCGCCGCGCAAGAATCCCAAGCGCATGGTGCAGGACGATGTGCAAAGCCTGCTGGATGCCATCGCTGATACCAAGATCGCCAATCCGCCCACCGACTGCCTCTCTCCCATCGGCGAAGATCTGGTCATGGCCGGACTCACGAGCGGCGTCGAGGCCGAATTCTACACCTCGGTCACCCGCCCGGCGGCGGTCTATCGCGGCAACCCCTTTCAAATCGAAGTGGGCCTCGCCTACGGCGGCAAACTGCCCGGCGATGAATTGGCCAAGGTGATGCGCTTTGCCAATCGCGTGCCGTTGCTGTATCAGGCGTCTGCCTGCGGTGTGCACAAGGCGGTGCTGTCCTCCAACTGGAAAAGCTACGGCCTGCAACAGAGCAAGGGCGCTTTGCCCACCGGCCCCTTGGTCATCCTCATCCACATGGCTTCAGTGTGGGTGCCCTTCACTTCCGAGTCCAAGGAAGCGGTGGCGCATTATCCTGAAATCATCAAGGAAATGACCCTCGCCTTGCAGGAAGACGGACGCAAACTAAAACGGCACATCAACAAAAGGGCCCGTGAAAAAGACGCCCTCAAAAAACAAAGCTACATTCAGAAGTACA
>JADGEP010000396.1 GCA_016744275.1 Candidatus Krumholzibacteriia bacterium
TGGCGGTGACTTCCGGCAAAAGTTTGCGGCTGGAGTCGATGCCGCCGCCGGCATAGCGGGGATCCTGAGGCCTTGAGGCCTCCTGTAGAGTATCCAGGGGGGCGTCTGCGGCAATGGTGTCGCGCGCACCGACCAACATGGTGAGAAGCACCAGGGTCAGGCCGACGATTCGGCTCAGGGTCTTCATGAGACCACCTGTCTGCTGAGAGTTTCTCATTCGAGTATTGAATCTTCCGCCTTAACGTTACATGATCCCCATCTGGACCGGATTGATACCCGGACCGGGGAATGGCTTTTTCCAGTTATCGCCCTCTGGCGCCTATTGTTTACTAAAAAAATGCGGTTTCCGAGCGGAGCCGCCGAAGGTGATCTGACACCCGTGCGACCGGACCACACACGAATCCACCACTTGCGGCGCATTTTGCTGGTTTTGGCAGGCTTTTGCGGGCTGTTGGGCCTGATCATCGAATACGGCACATATCCTGGAGAGTGGGCCCTGAATACCGCCCGTGGCCTGTCCACTCTGGCGGTCCTGCTCTTCCTGATAGAACAGGTGTTTTCGTGGCGGCACCTGGGCACGTTTCGCCGGTATTTGAAAGAAAGATGGCCAACGTTTGCCCTCTCGGTGCTTCTCATTCTAGAATCCCTGGCCTTGTTGGTGGGCCGGGAAACTTTGTGGCTCAACTCTCTGCTGGGACAGCTTTCGCTGGGGTCCATCACCCGGGCCTATCTCATCATCATCCAGATCTATATCGTTTCCGTCTTTGCCGTCGAATTGCCGCACTTGCACAGCAGTTTTGCGCGGCAGCGCATCCGGCCTGCGGTGGCCTTTGTGCTGGTCTTTGTGCTGTTGATCGTCTTGGGCACGGGCCTGCTGATGCTGCCGCGCTCCACTCCCGAAGGCCAGCCTATTGCGGTGCTGGATGCCGCTTTTACCGCCACCAGCGCGGTGTGCGTCACGGGATTGGTCGTGCGCGATACGGGCACCGGTTTCACCACCTTTGGGCAGACCGTCATTCTGGTGCTGATCCAGATGGGAGGCCTGGGGATCATGTCCCTCACGGCGGCTCTGGCCCTGCTCCTGGGGCGGGGCATCGGCGTGCGGGAAAGCAGTCTCCTACGCGAGGTCTTTCAGGTGCCGATGTTGAATGAAGTGGGGCGCATGATCAGGTTCATCATTTTGATGACCCTTGTGCTCGAAGGTGTTGGCGCATTTGCCATTTACACGGGGTTGAGTGGTGTGATGGAGCCCGGATCAGCGCGACTCTTTGCCGCCATTTTTCACGCCATCAGCGCCTTCTGCAATGCCGGATTCTCGACTTTCTCGGACTCTCTGGTCTTGATGACGGGCCAACCCCTGGTGATGGCCGCGATCACGGGTTTGCTGGTCATCGGTGGCCTGGGTTTTGGTGTCGTGGCCCAGATCCTGGCCTGGATGCGGGGCCGGATGATTGGGCAACACGGCCGCGACTACCGGATGGGCCTGCACGGACGCACCGTTCTGATCGTATCAGGCATTCTGCTCGCGGTCGGTACGGTGCTCATCCTGGCCCTGGAGTGGAACCAAAGCCTGTCTGGGGAATCATTCTGGGCCAAGTGGGGGCAGGCTTTTTTCCAGTCGGCCACCTGCCGCACCGCGGGCTTTAACAGCATGGATCTGACCCGCCTTTCACCGGCCAGTATGTTCGTGATGATCATCCTGATGTTCATCGGTGGGGCGCCCGGCAGCACCGCCGGTGGGGTCAAGGTCACCGCGGTGGCCATTGTCTGGGCCAACCTGCGGTCCATCAGTCGGGGCCTGACGAAAGTTCGCCTGGGGCGACGGGAGTTGGAGGCGGTTCACGTGCAACGGGCCATGCTGGTTTTATCAGCAGGGCTGGTGCTGGCCGTGATCGCCCTGTTCATTTTACTGATCACCGAAGGCCAGCCATTTCTCGATACCGCCTTTGAAGTGTTTTCGGCCCTGGGAACGGTGGGCCTGACTTTGGGGGTGACGCCGTTGTTGTCGCCGGTGGGGCGTATCGTCATCATGCTCTTGATGTTTGTCGGCCGGTTGGGACCACTGACAATGGCCAGCAGTTTGACCGGGGCCGTCCGCGACCCCAAGGTGCATTTGCCCAAGGGCCGGATCATGATTGGTTAGTTGGATACTCTAATGTCACGCAAGCGTTCGTGAAGGGATGTTTTCATGTTGAAAGTCGCTGTAATCGGCCTGGGCAGATTTGGCAGCACCGTGGCCTTGAGCCTGGCCGCCAAGCGCGTGGAAGTGCTGGCCGTCGATCGCCGCGCCGCACTGTTTGAAGCCTTGGCCGACGACGTGGCGGTGGCTGTGGGTTTTGACGCCACGGACATTTCCAATTTGAAAGCCTACGATGTGGGGGCCATGGATGTGGTCGTGGTGGCCATCGGCACCAACTTCGAGGCTTCGGTCATGGTGACCATGCATTGCAAGAGCCTGGGGGCCAAAAAGGTGGTGGCCAAGGCTCTCAATGAGATGCAGGCTTCGGTCCTGCGGCAGGTCGGCGCCGACAGCATCGTCAAACCCGAAGAAGACATGGGTGCGCGGCTGGCCGAACACCTGATCACCGACTCGGTAGTCGACTTTGTGGAGCTGCCAGCCGGGTTCTCCCTGCGCCGCATCACCGTGCCCCAGGAGTGGGATAGCCAGACTCTGGCAGATCTGAACCTGCTGGGGGATAAACACCTGAATCTGGTGCAAATCCACCGCCATATCCCGGCCGAGGAAGAAGACGGCGAGCCTTCAATCGAGATGATTCCCTTGCCAAACGGGGCTGAAGTCTTGCGGGCAGGTGACCGAATCGACGTCATCGGCCCCGACCACGAATTGGACAAGTTTGACTAAAACCTTGACGATCGGCAGGAAAAGTTAAAAAATTCCTTGAGATATCCTAGGGGAGGTAGCTACTCTGAGCGATCAAAGCCGTATTGAGCGATTGGGGTTGAGAATGCCTTGTCCCATCGTTTTTGTTTGTAAGTTGGACCCGACAATGCAGCAGGCCTCCCTTATGGTCTGCGTCAATCAAAGGAGTGATCAATGACCGGTCGCAAACTCAAGAATTTGGTTCTGCTCAGCGTATTGGTGGCCTTGGTGGCCATGGCTGGCTGCTCGTGCAAAGAGTACGAAGAGCAGATCATGCAGTTGGACGCTCAGGTGGCTGAACTGCAGCAGGATCTCTCGGACCGCGATGGCGTGATCCAGGAACGCGAGCAGGTTGCTGATGATCTGCGTCAGAACTTGAAGGACTGCAAGGGCGACAACGCCGTGCTGATCGAAGAGTCCGAAGAAGTCATCATGATCACCGTGCCCGACCAGCTGACCTTCTCGGCCAGCCAGGTCATCGTGCTGGACACCATGGTGCCCACCCTGGAAGCCATCGCGGCGACGATCCGCCAGCACGGCGACTGGGATGTCTTCGTGGAAGGTTTCACCGACAGCCGCAAAGTTAAGGAAGAATACCAAGAGCAGTATCCTTCCAACTGGGAACTGGGTGCGTTCCGTTCCTGCGCCGTCGTGCGTTACATGACCGACAGCCTGAACATTCC
>JADGEP010000397.1 GCA_016744275.1 Candidatus Krumholzibacteriia bacterium
ATGCCACCTTCCCAGAGGCATACGCACGAG
This sequence comes from Candidatus Krumholzibacteriia bacterium, assembly GCA_016744275.1. GTDB lineage: Bacteria > Krumholzibacteriota > Krumholzibacteriia > LZORAL124-64-63 > LZORAL124-64-63 > JAGRNP01. The sequence goes on from JADGEP010000397.1 coordinate 31, forward strand.
GCACTGTCGGTACGGAACACCGCGAAGGTGGTTCCCGTCAACTGGGCCTGCAATTCATCGGTGGCAAAGATCAGGCCGAAGTCGAGGCTGCGGCCACCTGAGGTGCCGTAAATTTCACCCGTATTGATCGCCAGTTGGCGATCGCGACCAAACCAGCGGCCGGGCGGACGCGGCAGTTCGAGCGACGTGCCCGGCACCATCCGGAAGCGCAGTTGTTCACCGAGCTGCATTTCCAATTCGCTTTCGGGGCCGGTGGCGATCAAACCAGGCGCCAAAGGCTGGCCAACGGCTGAAGCGCTGTCTTGCACGGCGGCGATCCCGGCCGGATTCACGACATCCAGGACAACCCACTGCTGATCAGGCGTCGAGCCGTACCAGAAGATGGCAAAAGCACTCAATACGGCCGCAACCATCATGCCGCCCCAGCGACGGGCGATGGATGGTTTGGCTTTCAACGGCGTCACCACGGCGTCGTCCTTACCGGTGCCGTAAAGGAAGGCAGACCGAGCCCGTTCACGAGCGGCATTGGCCACTTGGGCCCGCGGCAGGCGCGCCAGGGCCTCGAGGGCCAGAGCCCCATCTTCGCCAGGCGGCAGGTAGCTGTTGTTGTGGCGGTCGTCGCTCATTGCTCCCGCCTTTCCTGCTTGCCGTGTTCCCGGAATAGTTCGCCCAAGCGAGCCACGGCCCGCGAATGGCGTTGCCGCACGGTGTCGGGAGTCAGCTCCAACATGTCGCAGATTTCCGCCGTGGGCAATTCTTCGTAATCCCGCAGCAGAATGATCTCGCGGTCGGCCTCGCGCAAGCGATGCAGCGCGCGCCAGACCGCCTGCAACTCTTCGTCTTTTTCCATGACGCTCTGCACGTCCGGGTCCGGATGGGCCACTTTCAGGCCCGTCTGGTCCTCCACGTTCAGCTCGCGTTCAGTCCGTTTGTGCTCCCGGCTGCGCCAGTGATCCCGGATCACATTGGTCGCCACGGTGAAGACCCAACCCGACGGATCCCGCTTGGGGTCCAGTTGGTTCACCGTCCGGTGCAGCCGTAGAAAAATTTCCTGGGTGAGATCCTGGCCCAGTATTGGGTCCCGCAGAAGGTTGACCACATGGGCGTAGACGCGCTCATAAAAATGGTTGAAGAATTCGTCCAGAGCCGCCGTTTCCCGCTGGGTCACGCGTTCCAGAACAGCGGCCGCCAAGGGCCTCTCCTGTCCATGAAAACGTGACCTTGCCGGAACCATGCATTTCTCCAGTTGGGATTCTATCGTGGCGGCCCGAAAATCGGCCCGGATCTGATCCGAGGCCGATGTCTGCTGTCTTGTGTCGCGCGAATCTACCATGCTGTTTCGCGAGTGGTCAAGACGCCAGAAACGGCGCCCGCCGCGTCCCGGAAGAATGGCGTTGAGCCTCTTCAGGGCGCGGCGGGTGCCAGTATGGAACAGCAAGGTCTACCGGAAGGTCGCTTTCAAAGCGCCCCACGAGCTTTCCGATACCGCAACCGTACCAGTGATGGTGGCCGAACCGGTGGGGAACGTAGCCCCGACCTGATTGTTCAGCATGCCGCCATTGGCCAGGGCATCGGTGGGCACCGCACCCGCCAGGGGCTTGAACTGGAACGGGCCAGCGCCGTTGTCGGGCACGGGCTCGATGCTGATGACGGCCACGAAGTCGCCATTATCCAGGTCAAATACTGGTCCGCAGTGGAAGGCCGTGAAGTCCTGGCCGGGGAAAGATGGGCCGCCACCGTTGCAACCAGCCATGTCGCTGTCACAGCCGGCGCCACCGGAAAACGTGCCGGTGCTGTAAGGCATGGGCGAGCCACTGCTGGTATCGACGATCCAGCCTTCATAGGTCCAGTTGGCACCCAGGTCGGGCAAGTTGGTCAATCCAGCCATGGGGCCAGGCATGGACAGGTACCAGATTCCCTGGTTGTCGTTGGTCGCATCGACACCGTTGTCGCTGGGAGTCGCCAGGATGTAGCTGCCAGCCGAGGTCATCAACATGTCCAGGCCGGGAAGAGCCGAAACCAGCGGTGTGGTTTCGCTGTTCACGTCGCCAGTCATGACGATCAGGCCGGATGGGCCGGGATCAGCATCGCCCACGGGCTCGAGGGAAATCTTGATGGCTGAAGCCAGGCCGATGTCGCCGCCGGTGGGGAACGAAGCGATCACGGCGCCGCCACCGGGCATGACCGGTTGGCCACTGGCGTTCACATTGAAAACGCCGGTCGAAACGGGCGCGCCATCGATGATGGCCCAGCCTTCGTACAGGCCTTCGGTGGCCTCATCGAGGGGGGCAAGGTTGTTGAATGAGAGCGAAAGTTCCGTCGCCAGGGCCAACGAAGCGGTGAGCATCAGGGCGGTGGTCGTCAAAAGCGCAGTACGCAAAAATTTCATCAGATTCTCCTGTTTCCGTTTATTCACGCGCCGGTTTTGGTTCCGGCGAGAGCATTTCAAGGCACTTCTCAAGGCGGTTCTACATGGATCTACGAAGTGCCCTGCCACGGCATGACAGGAATTTTTCACATTTTTTCGAACGGTTCCTTTTTCTAGGCCGGCGGCAGGTGTTTCCGCACCAAGTCCTCGAATTCAAGCACCTGGGCCCGGATCCACTCCCTATCACGGCCCAACTCCGCGGCCATGATTTTGGCCACTTTTTCGGCGACTTCGCCACTGGCCCGTGCATCGAGAAGCAGGCAGCGGGTGCGGCGAGCCAGTACATCCTCCACAGTTTGAGCCATTTCTTCCCGCACGGACCACAGAACCAGAGCACCGGTGACCGGCAGTTCGTCGTGCAGGAAATCTCCCAACTTCGGATCTTCATCGATCAACGCTTCAATGCGGTAGGCGTCGACTCCGTAGTGACCCAGAGCGCCAAAGACCGGGAAATTCTTTTCCCAACCGTGAATGGCCAGGTTTCGGGTCTGGGAAGGAGCATAGGTCAGATCCGCAATGGTCACCGCCTGGTCGATGGTTTCTTCGGCCATCAAGCGGTAGGTTGTCCACTTGCCGCCGGTGATGGTGACCATGCCGGATGCCGAAATCAGGATCTGATGCTCGCGCGACAGTTCAGCGGTGTTTTCGGCCGAGTCGCGCATCACCAGGGGGCGCAATCCGGCAAAAACACTTTTGATGTCGGCCACTGACGGGTCACGGGTCAGGTACTTCGCGGCGTGCGATAGAATGAATGCGATCTCGTCGGGATGGGCCACCGGCTCGATATCCAATTCCTCGACGGCGGTGTCGGTCGTGCCGATCACGACCCGGTCCAGCCAGGGAATAGCGAACAGCACTCGGCCGTCGTCGGTGTGGGGCACCATGATGGCCGTATCGCCACCCAGGAAAGATCCTTCCAAAACCACATGCACCCCACGACTGGCCTTCATGACCGGTGAGCAGCCTGGTTCGTCCAAGCGACGCATCGCATCGGTGAAAGGACCGGTGGCGTTGATGACACAGCGGGCGTTGATCGAAAACTCTTCGGCACCCATTTGGTCCTGCGCCACGACACCGGTGACGAGGCCATCCTG
>JADGEP010000398.1 GCA_016744275.1 Candidatus Krumholzibacteriia bacterium
ATCTGGAAGAGGTTATTCTGGATCCCAAGCAGGCGCCGCCGTCGCTGTTGATCGCAGGACAGGGCCATTCACAAACCGAATGTTGGCAAACATTGGTGGTGGATGAGTGGAAGTTGATCGCGCAATGGAGCGGTGGTCAGCGCCTGCTCTCATTGTACAATCTGGACCGGGATCCGGGCGAACTGCGGGACGTATCGGCCACCCACCCGGACATTGTGCAGCGATTGTTGGCCGACCTGGGAAAACGCGTGGATCTGGATGCGCCTTTGACCCACCACGAGCCTCTGGGTGACGCTCACCTGAGTGATGCCGCCCGCCGCAAGCTGCGCTCACTGGGGTACGTGCATTAACCCGGGTTTCAAATAGGTTGTGCCTCGAAGATTGTGTTTTTTGAAAGATCCGTAGAGTACTGGTTGTATTGAAGTTGTGAAAATTCCGGAGGGAAGACGGTTGTGAACAGCGCCTTTTTTGAGCGCGCCGTATTGGATTGGGTCCCACTAGCCATGTCAGGATGTCGCTCATGGTGCCCATGCTGCCCGTATTTGGAGCGTCATGGATACACCTCAGAAACTGGTCCCCTTGGGCAACCATTGCTTCGGCTCTGGCTTGGTATGCGCCGTTGATGTGCTAAGCCAATACCTCGGAACGGGTTCGCACCACACGACCAGAACCGGGTCAACCCGCATGCTAACTTGCACCCTACACGTCGTCTGCAATCATTGCACCAGACACAATCTCCGAGGCACAACCTTCGAGCTATCCCGTGTACCCGTATCCCTGCGCCATCATCACACCCAGCAGCGGCATGATCAATAGCAGCGCCATCTCGACTTTCAACAGGATGCCCACGGACCGAGGGTAGGAGACGGTGCTGTCCGGGCTGGAGTTGCGCGCCTTGAAGAACCGCACTGAAGGGGCGATGGACAGCAATACGATGATCATGAAGACCGTCATCTTGATGTGGAAAATGAAATTCTGTCCGTAGTATTCCACCGGTTTGCCGAAGTGGGTCATCTTGAGCAGTCCGGTGGCCAGGACGATCAGGGCCGCGGTGCCGTAGAGGGCGTCGATGCGGGCCAGTTTGCGTGCCGTGGCACCGGTTACCTCGTTGCGGTGCAATAGAAGCTCCATGGCCAGGGCGGCCGTCAACAGGGCAAGTCCCAGGTAGTGCAGATAGTGGGTGAAGATGGCGTCCATTTTTATCCCCGGTTTGGCGTGGGTTTCAGAGTGAGCGCACAAGATCGGGGAAAAAGAGGATTGCGCAAGTCGCCATTTGTGAGTGAGAGTATATGTGCTTAATGTCTGTGAAAACCGATATTAACTCTATAGATCAATAATAATGCTGGAAAGAAGCGACATAAATTATTAGACGTGTCGAATGTTGTAAATATCCTGCATTGAGTGTATATTTGTCGATAATGTTAGATAAAGGAGGCGTCATGGGTGTTTATGGCCAGAGCGACAAAGCCATCCTGCGAGACCTGGGGCAAAGATTGCGGCAAGCGCGATTGCGGAGCAACCTGTCCCAACAGGAATTGGCCGACCGGGCGGGGCTGAATCGCACGACTGTCAGTGAATTTGAACGCGGTGCATCGACCAGTACCCTGACCCTCGTGCAGGTCTTGCGGGCCTTGGAGATGCTGGACGAGTTGGCCGGATTTCTGCCCGACCCGGGGCCCAGCCCTTTGGAGTTGGCGCGCAATCAGGGGCATCAGCGGCAACGGGCATCCGGCCGGCGCGGGCAGAGTGATGGCGATGGCGCCGATGACGATGAAGGCGAGCCCTCGTGGTAGCGCGCGCGGTTTTGCCGCGGGTGGAAACCGCCATGGTGTATTTGTGGGGAGATGTGGTTGGCGCCGTGGCCTGGGATCCGGACCGCGAATTGGCCACCTTCGAATTTGACCGCGAATTTCTGGAGCGTGATCTGGATCTGGCGCCTCTGCACATGTCCTTGGCCAGCGCAAGGCGTGGCGACGCGCGTTTCCGTTTCCGCCATTTGGCACGGCCCACTTACCACGGCCTGCCGGGCTTGCTGGCCGACGCCTTGCCGGACGACTTCGGCAACAGCATCATCAATGCCTGGTTGGCCCGACAAGGGCGCACGCCGGAAAGTTTCAGCCCCGTCGAGCGCTTGTGTTACACCGGGTCTCGCGCCATGGGCGCTCTGGAGTTTCGCCCGGCGATGCAGGAAGCTTTTGCCGAGTCGGTGCCAGTGGAAGTGGCGGAACTGGTGCGCCTGGCTCAGGCGGTGTCGGGGCAGCGCGCAGAGCTGGCAACCGATCTGACAGATACCGCGTCCGAAGCCATGTTGGACATCATCCGCGTGGGCACCAGCGCGGGGGGCGGGCGACCCAAAGCGGTCATCGCGTTGAACGAAAAAACCGGTGCGGTGCGCTCGGGACAGGTCGACGCGCCGGCCGGATGTGCCCACTGGTTGATCAAGTTTGATGGCGTGCACGATCACCAGCTGGGCGAGCCTGCGGGATATGGCCGCATCGAATATGCCTACTACAAAATGGCCACAGCCTGCGGCATCAACATGGCCCCTTGCCGCCTGTTGCCCGAAGGCGACCGCGCCCACTTCATGACCCGCCGCTTTGACCGCCCCGAGGGCAATCGCAAACTGCATCTGCAATCACTCTGCGCCGTGGGTCATTTCGACTTCAACGAACCGGCGATGTGGTCCTACGAGCAGGCCTTTCAGGTGATGCGCGAATTGCGGCTATCCTACCCCGATGCCGAGCAGCAATTCCGGCGCATGGTTTTCAACGTCGTGGCCCGCAATCAGGACGACCACACCAAGAACATCGCTTTTCTCATGGACGAAGAAGGCCAGTGGAGTCTGTCGCCGGCCTTTGACATGACCTACGCCTACAACCCGGACGGAGCCTGGACGGCGCGGCACCAGATGTCGATCAATGGCAAACGCGAAGGCATCGTCCTGGCCGACCTGATGGGCCTGGCTGATGAAATGAATATCCGGCAGGGCCGCGAGGTGGTGGCCGAGGTCCTTGCTGCGGTTCAGCAGTGGACCGGTCACGCCGCCGAAGCGGGCGTGGACGAAGAATCGGCGGCCAGGATCGGGGCCACTTTCCGGCTGTTTCCGTAGCCGGCGCGGCGTCACTAAGGCATCCCTTTAATTCAGGAATAGTCTTTGCAAATCTCTGGGGGAATTGAACCCTCGTTCGGCGCAGAAACGCCCGAACCTGGCCCTTTCACCCGAAAGAGCGCCTATGCAAAGCAGGATCCCCCGGTCGCGCGCCCACGCCCGATCGGCCGGACTTTTCAAAATGTTCCTCCTGGTGGCAATAATTGCCACCCTCTGCCCCTGGTTGGTCCAGGCAGCCCCAGGCAATCAGACTGCTCCAGGCTATATCCAGTTTTCGGTGCAGAACCGCGAGGGCGAATTCATTCCCATTGGCGAAGTCGAGTTCTGCGTCAATGGGGGGCCGTGCATCTATGCAGACATCGAGCGCGGGTTTCCGGGGCATTTTTATCTGAACGCCAAGGATCTCAGCGAAGACGAGACCTACACCG
>JADGEP010000399.1 GCA_016744275.1 Candidatus Krumholzibacteriia bacterium
GCGATGCACACGGCACGATTGGCATCAGATTACGACCGGGAGGTATTTGCGGTGCCGGGCCCCGTGGACCTGGAGCAGAGTCGAGGTAGCCACCGCCTGTTGCGCGATGGGGCACACCTCATTGAGAGCAGCGATGACGTGACTCGTATTCTTGGTGAACCGGATCCCAAGGCCAGCCCCATTGGCCGTGATCTGTTCCACGGGGCTCTGAATCCGGCGCCACAGTCATCGGCCCGCTGGATCCTTGACCGCCTTGATTTGGAGGGAACTCGACGGGACGAACTGCGGGCACGCTGGCCTGGAAACGAAGCGACTTGGCTGGAGGGTCTTTCGGCCCTGGAATTGGCCGGGTTGATCCGCAGGTTGCCAGGTGGCCGCATTGCCCGTAGAATCTGGGCGTGTTCCTAGGCCGCTGACATCCGGTGCAAAGAGATGCAACCTGTTGTCCGGGGGGCACGTAAAGCGGTGGATACGGTTGCTCCAAATTCGCTCTCCGGAGGCTCACTCTTGATAGAAGTGCACGATCTCGTCAAAAAGTACGGTTCCAAGCGGGCCGTCGATGGCCTCAGTTTTGGGGTCGAAAAAGGGGAGCTTTTTGGGCTCTTGGGCCCCAACGGCGCTGGCAAGACCACGACCATAAACGTCCTGGCAACTCTGTTGCCCGGAGACGGGGGGCGAGCCAGCATTGGCGGGCACAATGTGGCCAACGATCCGGCGGCAGTCCGGCGCCTGATCGGTGTCGTGCCCCAGGAGATTGCTCTCTACGCTGATTTGACAGCCCGGGACAATCTCAACTTTTGGGGGCAACTGCACGGCCTGGGCGGCAAAGGGTTGCGCTCGCGGGTGGACGAATTGTTGGAGATGGCTGATCTCGTGGAACAAGCCAACCAGAAAGTGGAGGCTTATAGCGGGGGCATGAAGCGTCGTCTCAATCTTGTGGTGGGCCTGATTCATTCACCGGAAGTGCTGTTTCTGGATGAGCCAACCGTGGGCATCGATGCGCAGGCCCGTACCAGAATCCTGGAACTGATCGGCCGCTTGAGCCAGGAAGGATTGACGGTCGTCTACACCACACACTATCTCGAAGAAGCGGAACAGCTCTGTGACCGCATTGGCGTGATCGACCAAGGGCGCATGGTGGCCCTGGGTGACAAGGAACAACTCATTGGCCAGATCGGTGATCTGGATGTGATTCGATTCCAACTGGCCCCGGACAATCGCCAGGCATTCATCGGGGCTTTTACTGACCGAGACGATTGCCAGGATATCGGGGAACGGCGGGGAAAGATCGAAGTGCGCACCGCCGATGGAGCGCTCCTGTTGCCGGAAATTCAGAATTGGCTTTCCGGACAACAGTTGAGCCTGGAACAATTGGAAATCGAACGTCCCAACCTTGAGACCCTCTACCTCAAGCTGACCGGCCGTGGGCTGAGGGAGTAGGTGCAAGATGGTGATCGCTTCGTTGGTCCGTAAGGACATCAAACGCATCGTTGGTGACCGCAAGGCATTGGTGATCAGCCTGGCGTTACCGCTGTTGCTGACTACGATCATGGGCTTGAGTTTTGGTGGAGGGATGGGTGGTAGTTCGGGCATGAGCGCCATTCCCATTGCCATGGTCGCTGATGATATGCCTGCGATGATGAAAGAGCGTTTGGCCGAAGGCCTGCAGGAATCGGAATTCTTTTCCGTCACCTGGGTCGATTCCGCTGGCGCCGATGCCATGGTCAGGTCAGGCGAAGTCTCGGCGGCGGTTGTTTTCCCCGAAGACATCACCGCTTCCTTTATCGACGGCAAAGACGTGCCGGTGGCGGTCTGGAAGGATCCCGGCAGTCCGCTGAAATCCGGCATCGTGCAACAGATCCTCACGCGCATGATCGTGCGCTTTCAGGCTGGCGAAGCGGCCTATCAATCGTTGTGGCCCGAAGATCGGCCCGAAGAAGGCGGTAGCAGCGAAGAGGCGTTTCTGGCGGAAGAGTATTTTTCGGGAGACTTCAACGATGTGTGGAAGCGGTTCCGCAACGCTGACAGCGACCCGGCATTGCAGGCGGCCGGCGACCGGTTCATGAATGTGATGGACCATCAGGTGGCTCTGTCGGATGCATTGAGCGTGGAGCAGATCACCTTGAAGGTCAGTGATAAGGCTCCGGCGGGGCAAGCAGCCAAAGCTGGAGACATCAATCTGTTCGATTATTTTTTGCCGAGCTTTGCCGTGTTTTTCCTCATGTTCGCGGTGGCGGGGGGCGCCAGGGATGTTCACCGTGAGCGGGAACAACTGACACTGCAGCGCCAATTGCTGAGCCCAATGACAGGCACCCAGTTCATCATTGCCAAGTGGCTGGCGGCGACCCTGCAGGGGGTGCTGCAATTGGGAGTTTTGTTCGCCGCCGGTGCGTTGCTGTTCCAGGTCAATCTGGGGCCCGATTCCTATTCCCTGTTTTTGACGATCGTACTGACCAGCACCGCCGCAGCGAGTGTGTTCATGTTACTGGCGTTGGTCAGCCCCTCGGAAAAAGTGATGGATAACCTGAGCACCGTGGTGATTCTCGTGTCGGCCATGGTGGGCGGCAATTTCATGCCGGTGGATTCGATGCCGGTTTGGCTGAAAAGCTTCGGACAGTTTGTCTTCAATTATTGGGCAAACCTCAGCTTCAGCGAAGTGGTGGTCAAAAACCATGGCTTGTCGGAAGCCCTCTTGCCGACGCTGATTTTGGCTTCGGTCTCGGTGACCCTGTTTGTTGTCAACGTCGTGGTGTTCTCGGTGCGCGCCCGCCGGGGAGGCTTGGTATGAACTTGACGGTGATTGCAGCGATGGTCCGTCTGCGACTGGTGCGTGTCCTGCGTGATCGCATGGGGCTTGTATGGCTGCTCGTGATGCCCATGGTTTTTTCGTTCCTGATGGGTCAACTGATGGGTGATTGGAGCGGCAGTGGACAGGCTGGATCGCTGCCACGTTTCATGGTCTTTGATAAGGATCAAGGGGTGGCGGCCGACAACCTTTTGGCACCGCTGCAGGACAACGAACGCTTTCGCATCGTGCGGGTGGATTCGAGCCTTGCGCCCGATATCGCGCGCCAGGAAGTGGAGAAACAACGGCACACCGCGGCGCTCCTGATTCCTGAGGGTTACACAGCCGCATTGGCCGCCGGGCAAGAAGTCGAATTGCAGTTGTTTTTTGATTCGGACCGGCTCAGCAGTCAGACGGTCAATACGATGCTGGACCGCTCGGTGCTCAGGGTCAATACGATGGCCGCGGCTGAACGGCTGGTCGCCGAATCCGGCACTGTGGCTGCCGATTTGCCAAGAGACAGGGCATTGGCCTTTGATGCCGATGCCTTTGATGACTTGTGGGACAATCCTCGCGTGACGCTTGAAGCCCAAACCCTTGGGCGTATCGAAGAGGACGATTGGGGACTGACCAACGCTCACCAACACGTTGGGCCAGCCTACATCCTGTTTTTTGTCATGATGTTTCTGATGATGACTGCCAAGGATTTGGTGGCGGCGCGCAACGACCGCACCTTGGCGCGCTT
>JADGEP010000039.1:0-1787 GCA_016744275.1 Candidatus Krumholzibacteriia bacterium
CCACTGATGAGACCGACGGCGTAATAAGTGCCCGCATCTTTGTCGCCCACCATTTCTGCAGCAAGGCCAACGTCATTCCAGAAGCGTTTCTGGTGAGGCAAGTAGCGGCGGTAAGGCAAGCTGGTCATCTCGCCCAAGATGTGCCGGGCCCCTTCGTAGTCGCCTATGGCCAGCAGGGCCTGGGAGCGGATCCAGTTGTTGGCATAAACGCTGGTCTGGTGCTTGAAGCCGCGAAAAGTGAAGTCGTACTGCGGGTAGCGCATGGGCTCCATCCGCACCGCCAAACTGATCGCCTCGCTGTACTGGCCATCACCGGCCAGCAGCAGGCCTTTGATCAGAACCAATTCCGGATCTCCCGAACGCACTTTTAATCCAGCCCGCGTGGCAGCCAATCCTTCATTCCAGCGGGCCAGATCGCGGTAGGTCCAGGCCAGATTGCGATAAATATCCAAGTGCAGGTCGGGATCCAGGGGACGGCCGGCTTCGGCTTGTATCTTGGCGGCCAGTGCGGCTCGCTCGAGATAATTTAGCGCCGAAACCAGATCACCCACTTCGCCGCACAACCGGCCCAGATTGCTCCACCCCTCGGCAAATGAAGGGTCGATTTGGGTAGCTTCTTTCAGGTCGGAAATGCTGTTGCCCATGCCCACGCCAAAATAGTCGAAGGCCGAGGTGTCGTACCGGTAGTACCACTGGCGCAAGCGCGAATCTCTTTCACGGAAGGCCTCTTTTTCGAAGCGGCGCCAATCACGGGCCTTGATTTCAGCCTGCGACCGGACGGTCTTCTGTTCGGCCCGCGGCAATTCCATATGCCCAGCCAACATCGTGGCAAAGTCCGACGTCTCGGCCACGACGACCGCATCACCGGAATCATTGAAGGATTTTGGAGTGTGAGCACGATTGTGCGAGCAACCCGACCCCAAAACCATTATCGGAATCAGAATCACGGCCAAAACAGACAAACGGATACACGTTGCGCTGCGAAGATCCATCCGGATCATCCCCCTCAACGAGCGAGTAGCCCTAAAGATGTTGGCCAGAAACGGGCACAGCCAAGCGGCAACGCCCGGGCGATTTCCCGGTCACCCTGAGTCTACGGCGCGCCAATGGCTGTGGCAAATCCGGTGGGTTGCCCAACCGCACCGCAGCGGTTAATATTCGCCTATGGACTTTGCACCCTTCATCCTTTGCGCCCCCGGTCGCCGGCCACCGCCCCCACGAAAGATGGGCACGGCCGAAGGCCTGGGCGACCGCATGCGCACCGCCGCCTTTGCCGAAAGGCAGGCCGTGGCGGCGTTCACCTGGGCGGCTGCAACTTTCAGCGACGCCCCAGAACAATTGCGCCAGGACTGGCTCAATCAGGTGCCTGAAGAAGAAAAACACTACGGGATGATAGTCGCCCGCATGACCGAGTTGGGATTTGGTTTGGACGACCGCGAGGTGTCGCGCGGTCTCTGGGACACGTTGTCAGCCTGCACGACCGGCGCCGAGTTCTGTGTCAAAATTGCCCGCGCCGAAGAAAGAGGCCGCCAGGCTGGGGTGCAACTGGTTGCCTACCTGAAAGGCAAAGACCCGGTCACGGCCGCCATTTTCCAGGAAATCGCCGACGACGAAGTGGCCCATGTCGCTTTGGCCCAGACATACTACGGCTGGAGCCCGGACCAGGACTGACCTGCCGCATCCCTGCCCATTCCCTTCAATATCTGTCAAGTCGCCCCCACTGCTGACGATCAAACATAAAGAGAACCAGTAGGCTATTCTGTTTCCAGGAGCCGTCCATTGTCCAC
>JADGEP010000039.1:1797-15755 GCA_016744275.1 Candidatus Krumholzibacteriia bacterium
CAGAAACTCATTGCCCTGATGAGTGACGAACGCTCCTCTGCCCGGGATTTGGACAAGCTGATCCGCAGTGATCAGGCCCTCACGGCTCGCATTCTGAAGCTGGCCAACTCGTCGACCTACGGCAAATCCCGCGATATTTTCCAACTCACCGAAGCGGTGGTGATGTTGGGACACGGCGCGATTTCCAATCTTGTCATGAGCGTGGGAGTCGGCGACGTGATGACCCTCGGCCTCGACGAGGACATGGCCTCCCTGGCCTGGGCCCACTCCCTGGACTGCGCGGCGGTGAGCGAGTCCTTGGCAAAATTGACCGGTACGGCCGAACCCGGCAACGCCTATGTGGCCGGCCTGATGCACGACATCGGCCTGCTGGTGCAAGCCCGCGCCGTGCCTTTGCAATTGCTGGAAGTGATCAAGAGCCGCCCCAGTGATCCTTTGGCTGCCGAGCGCGAAACGATGGGCTTGAACCACGCTCAGATTGGTTTAAAACTGCTGGAACGTTGGAATTTGCCGCCGGCCTTGTGCGAAGCGGTGCGCTTCCACCACGCCCCCCAACGCAAATACAAACGGACCAATCCCATGGTCAACATCGTGGCCTTAGCTGACCAATTGACCACCATCGCCAGTTCCAGTTTTTATCCTCAACAGGACGACAACAACATCTTCCACTTGCTGCGCGACGTCGGCATCCAGCCTGAGCAGTACACCCAGGTTTTTGACGCCCTCAGCGCCAGTCGCGACAATGTGCGCTGCCTGCTCAACGAAACAAGCCTGCCCGGCAGCGAGACACCACCCTTGCCCGGCGGTTTGGAAAATCTGGCGCCGGTTCAGGTTTACAGCACCGATCCAGGACGCCGCCGATGGTTCAGCGCGGTCTTGGAACACCTCGGCATCGTGGCGAAAGAATGGACCGAATCCCCGCTCCCGGCAGACGGAATGCTGGAATGCAGCCACGTCGTGGTGGATTTCCACGGCGCCGCCCCCGACCAGCGCCAGGAATTGGACATCGCCGTGCGGGACAACGCCCTGTCGGCTGTCGTGCTCGGCGAACGCCGCCACACTCCCACCGAAGCCCACTGGCAAAACACGCCCCATCTGGCCGAATTTTTCACCCGGGATGAACTCATGGCCGGATTGGAAAACGCCCACATCCTGGCGACCTGAGCGCGCCCGTTTCGCCGACGTCTGCTCCTCTCCATTTTGACAATGCATTTTCCTGCAATAGAACCAGTTAGGCCGGTTGGCAATTTCTTGGCGCACGCCCTGATGGCCGCCTATCTTGAATCCACACCCTTTGGCTGGAGAGCGAAGATATGCGCTACGTCCCCCTCGTCCTGATGTCCCTGATTCTGGCGGCCCACCATTCCCGTGGCGGCGAGCCCGGATTGATCGGCCTTTGGCTCACCCTCCCGCTGGCCCTTTTTTTTCGCCGCCGCTGGATCGACCGCGCCCTGCAGTTGGTCATGCTCGCTGGCGCTGCCGAATGGGTCCTGACGATCACCCGCATCATTGAAGTCCGCCAGATGATTGGCCTGCCCTACACGCGCATGGTCCTGATTCTCGGCGCCGTCGCCTTGTGCACCGCCCTGTCCGGCCTGTTGCTCGAAACCCGCGGCCGCAAAAACAGATTGCCTGAGAATGATCCGGTCTGGCCCGGACTCGGGGCCTTCCTTTTTGCAGCGGCCATCATGGTGCCGGTGCAGTTGAACATGGACCCGGCCGGATTGCTGCTCGAACGTTTTCTGTTCACCGGCGGTTGGTGGGAAGCAGCGGTCCTGGCGTTCTATGCCGGCTGGTTGAGCGACCGCCTGCAGGACGCTCGCCAGATCCGCAAGTTGCGCCCCAAACTGTGGCTGATGTTCTCCGCCATCTTTTTCACCCAACTCATCCTTGGGGTGATGGGCCTGGACAAACTTCTGATGACCGGCAAGCTGCACCTGCCAGTGCCAGCGCTCATCGCCGCCGGCCCGATTTTTCGGGGCAGCGGATTTTTCATGGCCATCCTGTTTTCAGTCTCGGTGATATTGGTGGGGCCGGCCTGGTGTTCCTGGCTGTGCTACATCGGCGCCTGGGACGACCGTTTTTCTCGCAAGTTGCGGCGCCCGGACCGCCTGCCGCCGTGGCGCAACAAGATGCGCGTCGCCGTTCTGGTCGTCGTCATGGGCACGGCTTTTGTGCTGGGTCGATTGGGAGTCGGCACGTTTGCTGCGGCATGGTTGGCGGCCTCTTTTGGTCTGCTCGGCATCGGCCTGATGATTTTCTGGTCCCGCAAAGCGGGCCATATGGCCCACTGCACCGCATACTGCCCCATGGGTTGGGTGGCCACCCGCCTGGGCAAGGTCAGCCCCTGGCGCCTGAAAATTACTCCGGCCTGCACCGACTGCGGCGCCTGCACGCCTGCCTGCCGCTACGACGCTTTGTATCCCGAGGATGTTCTGCGACGCCAACCCGGCGAGGCCTGCACCCTGTGTGGCGATTGCCTGAGCAACTGCCCCACCGGCAGCATCGGCATCAATTTTCCCGGCATGACGCCATCCCGCGCCCGGATGGTTTTCCTGGGCATGGTCAGCGCCATGCATGCTGCCTGGATTGGCGTCGCGCGCCTCTAGTTGAAAAACGCTAGCGGAACAACGCTTTGATGTCTCCCCAGGTATCGGTTGTCACCGGCACCGAGGTCGCGTCACCCGGCATGGTGCAATCCGTCAGAATTTCCTGGCCATTGGTCTTGCCGTCGCCGTCCGAATCCAAGGCCTCGATCGACGCGAAATTCATATTGCCCATGTCATCACCATAGGAGTTCAAGCCAGGAATGCCGTCGTGGCAAAGCACACAGGACTGAGCTGCGGAGACCAATTCAGGACAGGGATCAGGATAGGCGGCCAACCAGGCATCCCGCCAACCGCCGGTGGCCCATGATGCAACCGGCCCGCCCAGAATCATGCATGCCGCAAGAACCGCTGCCGCCAGATGTTTCTTATTCATTTCAATCACTCCTCTTGGTTTCAAATATTCCGCGACCTCGAAGCTCGCATCTTCCTGATCGCAGAAATCATTCCGCGCCTCTGCCCAATGGCCGGAGCGGCGGCTTGATTTTTATACCGTATTGTTTTTGTCTTGTTTTGTCGAGACCCAAAACCAAGGCGGCAATAGCGCAAAAAGAGCCGCCACGTTTTTCACCGCAGCGGCCCCTCAGAAAACTCAGCTCTCCGTGGCAGTTGATCCCATCTAGCGGAACAAACTCTTCACCGAACCCCAACTGGTTTCCTCAATCGCAACCACGCCCGTATTGATGATCGCAAATCCCGTTACGTCCATGCCGCTGCCTTCGCCACTGCTGGGATACGGATCAGCCACGGGGCGTCCGGCGTGATCCTGAGTCGCGTTGCCCGCCAGATCGCCAATGACATCGACCACCCGCACAAACAGGATGTGGTCCAGGTCCACCGCGCCACTGGTCACCAACGGGTCGCCGGCGGTGATCAGGTCCTGCAGATCGAGGCCGGTGCCGCCCACGAAGTTGCCCGCCAGGTTGTAGAATAGCGCTGGGTCGGAAGTGCCCCACGGGCCCACCACCGAATCCTGGCGGCAGAACGCCGGCAGGCGTGCAAAATCCTGGCCGTTGCTGCTGACTTCCACAAAGCCCAACTCCATATAGATGCCATTCCAGGCAAATCCATTTTCGAATACGACAAAGTCGTCGCCGGCGCCGTTGGCAATTTCCATATCAAAGGCCACGGTGATCGAGCCGCCATCGCCCAGGCTGAAAGGTGTGCCGGCATCACCGAGCACATCGGATTCCATGCCAAATCCCGCCAGGCCCAATTCTGGCTGTTGGTAGTCCTGAGGGCCACGCGCCGAAGCGATCACCTGGGTGGCCCAGCCCACCAAGGCGCCATCGATGCGGGCGTATTCGTTGTTCACCTGGCCAGTGTCCGACATTTGCGCCAGGGCGCTGCCAGTCAGAACCAGCATCAGCGCCGCGGCGATAACCATTTTCTTCAACATCGTGTGTCTCCTTGTGGTGTGTTCCCAGGTCAGCATGATCATTTTATGAGAGTGATGGAACGGGCCGCGTAGCCCGCTCCGCTTTGTGCAACAACTCGGTAGACCGCTGCCGGCAAGTGCCGACCGCGCTCGTCCATTCCCTGAAATACCCAGCGGCCCTCGCCACCGCCATCCAGGCGAATCGCATCTTCAAAAACCCGGCGCCCCCGCAAATCAAATACCGAAACGCCCACCGTGGTGTCCGGATGGCCGCGCAGAACCATCTCGGCTCGCGGGTTGCAGGGATTGGGAAAGGGAGGGCTCACTGACAGATTGCCGTGGCTGAATCCGGGCGGCACCGGCGAGGCGTTGTCGGCCTCGGGCAAGACGATCATGAAAGGCGGCAAGCCTGTCGGCAATACTCCGGACGTGAGTTCAGCGCCGCTGATGACGTCATACACCCGCAAGCCCGCCGCTCCGGTGGTGCGATCGGCGACGATCAACTGGCCGGCCCCGTCGTGCACCACATCGGAGTACACGTAACCGGAACCGGTTGCCACGACGCTCACCGCACCGCTGACCAAATCGTAGCGCCGCAGGCTCGTGATGTACGACGCGTCGCTGATCAAGACAAACAGCTCATCACCCGCGCTCGCGAAGGCGGTCACGTCGCCTCCCAGTTCGGCTTCGGTGGCGTCGTAGCCCAGGCTGATTCCGGCCGAGAGGTCCACGGTCTCGATGCCGCCGTCAGTGAGGCCAAAAAACCCGGCGCAGCCCACCCGCAAATCGAAGCCGCCGTTGCCATCGCTCACGGGTTCGATCCGGGTGTAGGGATCGGCGCCCACCAGGTCGATGGGCGTCTCAAAAGTTTCGGCCGCCATGTCGAAAACCAACAACTTCCCCGGTCCGGTGGGGGCGTACCAGTTGTTGCGGTCAAGCTTCTGGCAGGTCAGGTATAGCTTGTTGCCCACCGCCTGCATCCAACTGGTTTCCGGCAAGCCATCGCTGTCGGCGTACCCCGCCGTGGAATAACTGGCCAGGATGGCTTCATTGGCCGGGTCAACTCGCAGTAACACCGCCTGATCGTAGCAGCTGATGTACGCTTCGCCGGCCTCATCGAAGGCGATGTCCTGGGGATTGAGGCCCGCCCCGAGGCTGAATTCGCGCACCAACGTCAGGCCGCCGCCGGGACCGTTGTCTGGGTCATAGACCTGCACCAGATTGGCGCCCCCACGGCCCACCACATACAACAGGCCATCGTGATGACGTGCCGTAGCGTCGCCCGGAATCGTGGCCAGATCGCCACTCACGGTCCAAGGTCCAGACCCACTCCCGAGTCCAGACACGCTGCGCGCCCGGCCAAAAGTGGAATAGTCCGTGGTCACCACCCAGGCGTGTTCCACACCCATTGCCGAAAAAGGCATAACGGCGATCAGCCCCACGATCAGTATCTTCGCAAACATCCTATCTCCTTATCCTGAGTGCCAAATGCCAGGATCGTCCGGGCAAAGGGAAGCCTTCCACGTCGTAAATGTCATTGCCCGTCAGGTTGATCACTTCGGCCTGCAGGGAAAGCACACCCGCTGTGCCCAACCAATCGGGAAACCACTGCCGCCCCACGCCCAGATTCACCAGGGTGCGGGCCGGGGCTTTGTCCAATTCCGTGTTGGCCCGATCGCGATAGTTCGTGCCCATGTGCGTCACTTCGATCCGTGGCCGCCAATCGCCCCAGCGCGCGCTCAACCGCCCATGGGATTCAAGCGCGGGCAGAAACGGCAATTTTTTGCCCCGATAGGCCGGATCGTCGCCGCGGTTTTCCACGTTCTGCGCCGTCAAATTGCCGCTCAACTCCAGGCTCTCACTCAGCCGCAGCACCATTTCCCATTCCAGCCCCCGGGCCACGATGTGGCCAAAATTGATCGCCTTGCTCGTGCGTTGGCTGTTTTGGACGAAGATGATTTTATCGTCGGTGGCTGCGTAAAAAGCCGCGATGCGTCCGGAGAATGAGCCATCGCGCAAGCTCAGCGCCACATCAGCCGAAGTGAGTTTCTCGGGCATCAATTCACGATTGCCATCCACGCCGCCGCGGTGACCGAAAAGCTCGATCCAGGTCGGCACCCGCACCGTTTGTGCGGCATGGGCTTCCAGGTAGGCGCCATCCGGCACCGCCGTCCACACTATGCCCAGTGATGGCGAAATGTCCTCGCGTTGGTGCTCCACATCGGTTTCCAGGGGCAGCCAGGGAAAATCAGGCACTGCGGGAAAATCATCGGTGGTGCGCTGCCAACGCCAGGCCGGCACCACACGCAATCGGCCATCAGCCAAGTCGGCCGTCAGGGTCGCGAAGGCGGAAAGAATCCGGCGGGAGTGTTCGGGATCGGTTTTGGCGCCAAGAGTTTCGGTTTGCCACTGTCCCCGCCAATCCACACCGGTATCCAGGCCCAAGTGGTCGCCCAGAAGCGCGGGCGCCCAGGCCAGGCGCAGGTAGGCATCATCGCCCCGGGTGTGGGTGGTGCCCGGAGGAGCAAAGCTGGTTTCGCCTTGGGGATCGTGCAGGAATTCGTCGCCACGGCCCAGCGCCGCGTCGGCCTTCAGCAACCCCGCCAACCAGTCCAGATGCAACTGCCCATCCAACCGGTCGAAACGGACGCTCGCGTGGGGGCTCAGGTAACCCAAGGGACCGGGACGACCACCATCTCGCCGCGATGCGCCCAGGCGGCCCCTGGCCAGGAGATTGCCCATTGTCCAACGCCCACTGCCCCAAGCGCCCCATTCTTCAACCCAGGCGTTTTGCCGCACCTTTTGGGTGTCGTCGTCATCCCGGTAAAAGGTTTGATTGTGATCGGTGAAAGTGAAATCGTTGTCCGCCCGGTGGCCGTGCAGCAGGAGCATGGCAGACCGCGAATTGTCGGCCGCATGACCGCCTACCGAGACCCGGCCGCCGCGCTCGCCAAACGAGCCCATTTGCAGCGCAAGATCAACGCCCTCACTCTGCTCACGGGTGACAAAATTGATGGCGCCCGCGCCGCCAACTCCTCCAAAGCCCGCTGGCACCACACCGCGATGCACTTCAATGGCCTGCAACCGGTCCAGGGGAAGCTGTCCAAATCCGGCCAAACCGGTCTGGGCGTCGGGCATGGGAATGCCGTCGATAAAGAAGCGAATTTGAGCCGGCGCCGCCCCCCGCAACGATGGAACCGCAGCGGCGCCCCAGCCCCCGAGCCGAGCCATCTGCAGGCCAGCCACGTTGCCCAACACCTGGCTCAGGTCGCCAAATCCGGGATTCTTATCCAGCGCAATACGGGTCACCAGGCTGGCGGTCGCAGCGTCGATGGGCCCGGCGCCCAATCCGGCTGTCACCACCATCGTATCGGCATAGGATGCCGCCGACAGATCGGCCTCAGCACCAAGGCAGGGAGCGACTACAAAGCACGGCAAAGCCACAGCCAACCACCAGGCCGCTGCAGATGCGAATACTCGCCATTTTTTTGGGAGGATGAATCCCCTGCCGGGATCGATCGCCAAAGCCATACCTCGCCCACGAAGGTGGTGGCAGGCCATGAATCGGTTTCCTGGCTTACGGTTCGTCCTACTCCCTGCGCCTTCCCAAACCGAACAAGTCATCCTGGCTCAGTGGCATTCTTGCAGGTTTCGTCACCGCTTACAGTGGCGGGGCCGCGCCGGATTCACACCGGACTTCCGCTGATTCATTAGCCGCATAAACTAAGATTTTGCGCTGAATCGTTTGGATTTTTCATCCAAACTGTCGTCAGGCTTGTCGAGCCATGACAACTGAAAGCATCCTAGTCGGTGAAGCCACAGGTGTCAAGAAACCGTTGCCCGACAACCCCAATTCAGACTACAGCAGGCCCGCTTCACGCAAAAACCGGCTCTCGCGCCCAGCGGTGCAAATGATCTCCAGGCGCGACTTAGCTCGTGTGAGCGCCACATAGAACAAGCGCCTTTCGTCTTCAACTTCACTTTCAGTACCGGCCGCCCCGTGAGGAGTCTGTCCCTCGTCGGCACCGAAGAGAATCACCCGTTCCCACTCCCTCCCCTTGGCCCCATGGATGGTTGCCAATTCGACTTGTGGGAAGGGCTGCCCACGACGTTCGCTGGCCTCGGCAACCTCTGCCAACAACCGCCCCGTGCGGGCCAGGACGACCACCTCGCCCGGCACCGCATCGCTGATCAGATGGGCCACCAGCGCGGCCCCTTCGGCCCGGTCCTGGCACGGACCCAAAACGATTTCCCCCTTGTCGCGCGCACCGGCCAACAGCGGCTTGCGGAAGCGCACGCGGTTGTGGGTGATCAATCGCCGCGAGGCCTCGGTGATGCGCCGGGCGCAGCGATAATTGCGCACCAAGGCGTGCCGCTCCAGACCCGGATAAACCTGATCCAATTCGATGATGCGCTGCACCGTTG
Organism: Candidatus Krumholzibacteriia bacterium; assembly: GCA_016744275.1. GTDB lineage: Bacteria > Krumholzibacteriota > Krumholzibacteriia > LZORAL124-64-63 > LZORAL124-64-63 > JAGRNP01. The sequence continues at coordinate 10,207 of JADGEP010000039.1, forward strand.
CCCTTCTCCAAGCGTAGATGCACTGGTCTTCATCCCCGACGCAGAACAACGAATCCTGGGGCGCGGCCAACAACCCCACCAGCAGTGCTTGCGACGGCTCGATGTCCTGGTATTCGTCGACCAATACCCGATCAAATTTGCCCTGCCACCGCGCCCGCACCACCGCATCGGTCTGCAAAAGGCGCACCGTGCCGGCCACCAGATCGTCAAAATCCAGCACTTCGCGGCGTGCGAGCTCCTCTTCGTAACGACGGTAAACCTGGGCCTGCAACTGTTCTTGCGGGTCAGCTTCCCCGGCCTCATAACCCGCCTCATCAGGAGTGACCATGGCCGCCAGTTTGTACGCACTGATGGCGTTGCGGGCCGCCAGGATCACTGCCGAATCCGGGGCCGCCTCGCCGCCGGGTCGCTGGTCGCCCGCTGTCTCTGCCAGCACTTCGGCGATCATCCGGCCCAGATCCGCATCCGCGACCGAACCGATGCCGGCGCGCAGCCGGCCCTCGGCCTTGAGGATCGCCAACCCCATGCCGTGGAAGCTGCGCACCACCGCCCCCAAGACTCCAGCACGCTGCAACCGGTCGCCAATTTCCACCTTGGCGTCGCGATTGAATGACATGCACAGGATGCGCTCGGCGGCCGTACCCCGGCGTTGCAATTCTTTCACCCGTTCGATCAGCACGGTCGTCTTGCCACTACCCGCCGGCGCGATCACCTGCACCACACCATCACCAGCTCGCACCGCAGCCCTTTGTTGCTCGTCCAGGCGGGTTTCCGTTTCGGGTTCGCTGCCCATGCGACGCTTTCCGCGACGCGTCAACCAACGCCACCACCTTTGCCAACGACTGACAGTCGCGGGCGACAACACCTCACAGGGATCCTTCCCCAATTCCGCCAAATGCATCAGCCGATCTCTGGTCCAACTGCAACGCCATTGCGGATCCGGCAGTATCGGCACATCGGCCAGGTGCCGGTCCGCCACCACCCACAACGTGCACCCGTGGCGAAACGCCGGCTCAACCACGTATCCATAAAGAATCTGCAGGTCTTCTGCCGAGTCGCAGGTCACGCCCAGCAAGGCGAGTCTCTCGTGGCGCTGAAATATCGACAACACTGCCGCCGCCGGATTGCCCAATGACGAACGCGAGGTGCCGGTCGCCCGCCAGGCCAGCACCTGCTTTTTGAGATCGCAAAAATTCAACACGTAATAACTGTCGCGACGCAATGAGCCCACCGCAGGGCACGTGGTCGTCCACACCAGCTGGCGCTGCCGTTTTTCCAGATGAGAATTGCCAAAAATGATTCGCTCCAACGGTTGCGCGGAAGGCGCCTTGCCAGAGCTGAGGCAAATTTTAAGCCGAAGGCACGGCCGGGTAATCCTGGTCAAGAATGCGCTGCCAGATCACCAGATGATCAGTCTCTTCGGGGCTGGCCAACAAGATCGTATCCGCATCCCCAGCCGGGCTGGGATTGCGCGCCTGCATCAACGACTCCGGCCAGTGTTCGGCGTGATCGGCCTCGGTCCAGGGATGGTACCGGTGCCAGAATTTGAGGTGCCACAGGAAAAAGCGCTGCACCCGTTCGAGGCCCTTATCGTCATCACCAAAGTGCTCACAGGCCAAATCAAAATAGCGGCGCATCACCGCCCACCGCTGGGCAATGGAGGGGTCCCAGGGCTGCCCTTCTGCCAGTTCCTGAAAGATCCACGGCTTTTTCAGAGCGCCACGAGCGACCAGGAACGACCGCACACAGGTCTCTTCCCGACGCTTCTGCAAGTCCCAGGGCGTCAACAGATCACCATTGCCGATGATCGGGATGTCGACCGTCCGCTGGGCCTCATCCAGCAATTCCCACCGCGCACTGCGGCTGTAACGCTGGTTGCGGGTGCGGCCGTGGATCGCGGCGCCGTCGGCACCCGCTTCCTGCACCCGCTGCGCCAGGTCCACCACATTCAGTTTCTTTTCCGCATATCCCAGGCGCAATTTCACCGACAGCGGCACTTCCACCGCCGCGCGCACGGCGGCCACCACGGCCGCCAATTTCGCCGGCCGTTTGAGCAACGCCGCCCCTGCTCCTTTGCGCACTACCAAATCAATGGGGCAGCCAAAATTCAGGTCGATGAACTGCGCGCCCAACTCGACGGCAATCACCGCCGCGTCGGCCATCACTTCGGGATGCTTGCCGGCGATTTGAACACCAAAATCATTTTCAACAGGATGATGCCGAACCAAAGTGCGCTCGCCGCCCTTGACCAGCTTGTGGGCCAGGACCATTTCGCTGCAAGTGCGCACGGCGCCGTATTCCCGGCACAGGCGCCGGTACGGCAAATTGCCCCCCATGGCCATGGGGGCCATGGGGGTAATATCACGGAAGAAGTCGCGGGCCTCGGACCGGTCCAACTTTTATCCGCCGTCCAGCATGGCATTGCCGTCGAAGCCGGAGAAGCCTTCGGGGTCGGCCATGTAGTCGTAGGTGTTCTTCAGCAGGCTGTAGTGGTTCTGCTCTTCAGCCGCCAGATGCTCAAAAAGATCTTTGGCCTTGGGCGTGCTAACTGCTTCTGCTGCCTTGGCATACATTGTGTAACCACGGCGCTCGACATCCATGGCACCCTTGATGATTTCCAGCTCTTCGAGCTCAAAATTGTAAGGGTCGTTGGCGTCGTCGATGGCGCCCTGGAAGATGGCGCGCACGTCCATGACGTGATCGTCGTCCACATCCGGCAGCACCGCCAGGCTGTTTTCGCTCAGGATTTCTTCCCGCATTTTCACCAAGTAAGCCTTGTGACCGGCTTCGTCCTTGGCCAGCGAATTGAACAGGTTTCGTTCGAGGGTCGAAGGGGCGTTCTGAGCCCGGTCCTGAAAAAACGCCATGCCTTCTTCTTCAAAGACGATGGCTTTTTCCAGAATTTCGACGCAAAGTTTCACTTCTTCGTGCATGATGTCCTCCGGGGACAAACCAGTGAGTTGTGACTGCCTCAATGGTAATATCCGGCTAGGCAAAAGCCACGAAAAAACAGACGCGCCACAGGTCAACGGTTGAAATTGCATATGCCAGCAGTTAAGTTACTCCGCAGACAATACAGAGTTGTTCCAAGTCCAAATCACTCCTGTTTTTATGGGAGTTGGCGAGAACGACCAAACCCTTAAAGGAGGGCGTCATGGCTAAGCTCCAGAATGCACTTGCCAAGAATATTCCCGTGTGGCGCGATGAAATCCGCACCCTGGTCAAAAAGAATGGTGCCAAAAAGATCAGCGATGTCACCATCACCCAGGCTTACGGGGGCATGCGCGGCGTCAAGGGCATGGTCTGCGACACCTCTGAAGTTCCGCCCGACGTGGGCCTGTTGATCCGTGGCATTCCGGTGGGCGACTTGGTCAACAAGACCCCGGAAGACACCTTTTATCTGCTCTGCACCGGCAAGTTGCCCAACGCCAAGGACCGCCGGGCCCTGACCGAAGAGTTCAGCGCCCGTGCCAAAGTGCCGAGCTACGTGTGGAAGGTTCTTGAGGCCATGCCCAAGAATTCCCACCCCATGGCCATGCTCGACACCGCCATTCTCTGCATGCAGCGCGAAAGCAAGTTTGCCAAGGAATACGCCAAGGGCATGAACAAGATGGATTACTGGAAGCCGACGCTCGAGGACAGCCTCGACCTGTTGGCCCGTATTCCGGTCATTGCCGCGGGCATCTACCGCATGCGTTTCAACAAAGGCAAGCGCATCAATCCCAAAAAGGGCCTGACCTGGTCCGAAAATTACGCGCACATGCTGGGGCTGAACGACAAGGCCGGCGAATTTGCCGACTGCATGCGCCTCTATCTCGTGCTGCACAGTGATCACGAAGGCGGCAACGTCTCGGCTCACGCCTGTCACCTGGTGGGCTCGGCGTTGAGCGATCCCTACTACAGTGTTTCAGCTGGACTGAACGGTTTGGCTGGCCCCCTGCACGGCTTGGCCAACCAGGAATGCCTGAATTGGATCCTGGATTTGAAGAAAAAATTCAAGGGCGTGCCGAGCGATGAGCAACTCACTCAGTTTGCCTGGGATACACTCAACGGCGGCAAGGTCATTCCCGGCTACGGCCACGCGGTGTTGCGCGTCAGCGATCCCCGTTTCACGGCGTTCCGCGCCTTCGGCATGAAGCATTTCCCGGACGATCCGGTCATGGCCCTGGTCAACAAGGTCTTCGAGATCGTGCCCGGCGTGCTGACCGAGCAAGGCAAAGCCAAGAACCCCTGGCCCAATGTGGACGCCGGCAGTGGTGCCCTCCTGTACCACTACGGTCTGCGCGAGTTCAGCTACTACACCGTACTGTTCTCCGTCAGCCGCGCCATGGGCATGCTCAGCCAAATGGTGATCAACCGCGCCATGGGATCGCCGATCGAGCGCCCCAAGAGCGTGACGACGAAGTGGTTGCAGGCACAGGTCAAGTAAGGCGCTTGCCGGCTTGGCAAGTCTGAATTGTACAAACAAGGAGACCCGGTAATCCGCAGGCGCAAAGCGCCGAGGACATCCGGGTCTCCTTGTTTGTACAATTCAGACTTGCCAGGCACCAGCGGCGTGACTTGATGTCGTGGCGGCTACCAGGGGAGTTGGGTGCCGTCGTGGTTTAGGTATTTGCCGGTGTCGGCGGGGGTCAATGGGGCCAGGGTATTCAGCATACCGGAGATGCTTTCGGCGGGGCTGAGTTTGGCGTTTTCGCCGCCCATGTCGGTGCGCACCCAGCCGGGGCTCATGGCGATGCAGATAAAATCTTCGTCGGCCAGTTCCCGGGCCAAAGTGTGGGTCTGCATGTTGAGGGCGGCTTTACTGGAACGATAGCCCACCATGCCGCCACTTTCGTTGCCGGCGATGCTGCCCAAACCACTGGACATGTTCATGATCATTTTGTGCTGACCCAACCGCAGGTTCGACAACAGCGCCTGGGTCACTCGGATCGGCCCCACCGTATTGATATTGTAAACTTTCAGGACCGCCTCGGGGTCGGCGCTTTCAAAGTCGCCATGCTCCAGAAAAGCGCCGGCGTTGTTCAACAGCACATCCAGCGGTTCGCCGTCCAGTTTCGCCGCCAGAGCCGCAACACTCACCGGATCCGTGACGTCCAGTTGCATCACCCGCACCCCCAGAGCCTGCAACTCTTCTGCCGACTCAGGCTTGCGCGCCGTGCCAATCACCTCGGCACCGGCGGCCTGCAACTGCCGCACAAATTCCAACCCCAGGCCACGGTTGGCACCGGTCACCAACACCGTCTGCCCACCCCAAGCCGACTCTTCAGCCACCGCCCCACCAACGCCCAATCCCACCACAAAGAGAATCACCAATATCAACCGCATCCCAATCTCCTCTTAAAAAAATAGGTTGTGCCTCGAAGATTGTGTTTTTTGCAAAATCCGTAGAATACGGATTGTATTGAAGTTATGAAAGATCCGGAAGAAAGACGAATGTGAACAGCGCCTTTTTTGAGCGCGCCGTATTGGATTGGGTCCCACGAGCTATGTCAGGATGTCGCTCCTGGCGCACATGCTGCCCGTATTTGGAACGTCGTGGATACACC
>JADGEP010000003.1 GCA_016744275.1 Candidatus Krumholzibacteriia bacterium
CGGTGACGAGGCCATCCTGCCGCAGCAAACCGTTCACGTCGGCGTAGTTCAACGGGGTCGCGCCTTCGTCGGCCGCGGTTTGAGCCAGATTAATCACCAAACGGGCGTCGTCAAACTGGCCGTCGTGGTATTGCACGCCTCCGCGTAAGCCGTCGGGCTCAAGGTGAGGAATGCGATTGATCGTTTCATCAGGCGACAGGTTCACCGAAGAACCAAAGCCGTGCTTACCGGCCAGCAGATCATACAGCCGCAAACCCACGCCATAGAACGGCCCCTCCCACCAATCATAGGCCGGCACAATGAAGGGCAGGTCGTGCACCAGATGCGGCGCGTTGTCCCGCAAGATTGCCCGCTCACGCAAAGCCTCCAACACCAGGGAAACATTGCCCTGTTGCAGGTAGCGCACACCGCCGTGGATCAGCTTGGTGCTGCGACTGGAGGTGCCCTTTCCAAAATCGTGCCGTTCCAACAACAAGGTGCGGTAGCCGCGTGAGGAAGCTTCCACGGCAACGCCCAATCCGGTCGCGCCGCCGCCGACGATGACGAAATCCCACGGCGTCTGGGAGTCTCGCAATTGAGCCAAGGCGCCGGCACGATCCAGGCCCGGGCCCACCACCGCTGGCGTGTCTGACGGTGCCGCCGCGGAAATTTCCTCCGGTTTCGCAGCGGTCTGTGGCCTGCCGCTCACCAGCTCCCTGAGCAACCGCTTCGTTTTGGGCAACCACCCCTCAGCCTCAGCCAAGGGCACAAAGCCCGCCACCTGCTGGGCCAACTCCCGCGTTCGTAAATATCCATACCCTTTGTGCGGATTTCGATTGCGCCGGTAGGCGTAGTCGTTCACGACCTGCACATCGACCGGTTTGACGCCGTGCACATTGGGCGCAAAATCGTCGGCGAGGTTAAAATCGAAGGCCACGTAGTCTTCCAGGTCCGCCAGATTGTGCCAAGCCGAGCAAACCGTATCGGGAATGGGCAAGGTGCGGTTGTTGCTCACGGACGTGCCACGCTCGGCGGCAATGCGGCCCACAACCACCGGGAAACCCAGAGGCGACCCAATCGTCACCAAGGTGTCGATCTGCAGGTCCGGATTCTGGTCCAGCACATCGAAGGCCACAATCGACCCCATGGAATGGGCGATCAGCAAAATGCGGTCGCCCTGATGCTTGCGCAATACGTCGGCCAACCGGCTGCGGATCAACTGACGGGTATCCGGCGCCCCTTCTTCTGGGCTGGATCCGGAAGAGTAGTAGGCATCCAGGTCCTTGAAATAGCGGCGGATGAGATTGTCCGTCACCGATTGGTAGTTGATGGTGAAATCGTCGTTCAAAAGAATGCGGCTGAATTTCTCTTCCAGAAAATCGACGATGCGTTTGCGCAAGCCATGGGGCCGCGGCAATTCCGAACGCATGCTCGGTACGTAGGGCGCCCGGATATACAACGGGCTTTGTGGATCAGTGACCCCTGGATCCAACGGCGTCGGATGCAGGATATCTGCCCAGTAGACCATCTCAAATTCGAGATCATCGAGGTTGGCTTGCCAGCGTTTTCCACCTTCGCGCAAAGCCTGCAGCCACCAAGAGCGCAGCACACCGGCCGGCGGCTTGGGCCCCAGACCATGGATTCCGATCACGACATTCTGCATATTTTCTCCGAAACACAGACGAACCGACCCAGAACAACACAACAACACCGCGGCATTCTAGCGGAAAAGTCCGGCGGGTGCCAACGTCGGGTCTTGAATCTCGGGCACAGGCCTCAGGGCTGACAAAAAAAGGGGCCCCGTCGGGGCCCCATCTCTCCAGCATTATCGACGCGGCATGGGCCGGCAACCATCTCAGCTCATTTGCGCAACTTGACCACATCACCGGTCTCAAAGCCACTGCCGTCGACAGTTTTCACCGTCGTGATGCCATCTTCAACTTCGATGGCCTCGACGGTTCCAATGGTGCTCTGGATCACCTTCAACACCTTGCCGGTCTTGGGGTGCTTCACAACTTTACCTTGCCGCATGACATCAAACTTCATGCCCGTCTTGATGCCCAACTCGGTGCCACCGTCAATGAACAGGTATTCGTCGGCCGTGATCATCACACCCTGCCAAGGGCGATTGCGGGTTTGGTCTTCCAGCTTGTCCACGACACTGTTGATCACCTTGCGGGTGGCTTTGCCCACCACGTGATCGTCGAACTTGTCCACATCACCGAAAGCGAACTTCTTCGTATCGACGGAAATCGACTTCGAAGATTCGGTCTTGTTGACGGTGTCAGCCCAAATCACTTCTCCGCTGCCGATATCAATCAAGCGCATGTCCACCGCGACGCGACCGGTGTAGGAACCCACTCCCGCCTTGGTGCCAAACTTTTTCAACGCACCGCCAACCTTGCCCTTTTTATACCCAAATTCAGTGATGGTGGCCTTGACCAGGATGTCGCCAATTTCAAACTTCTGCTGGGCGGCAACTCCGGGGTTGGCCAGATCGGACATGCTCAGATTTTTTTCCTGCAGCAGTTCGTCCAAAGCGGCCCGCTCGAAGACCCGAAACTTCCCCGTCTTGACCAGGGCGGTGATCAGCATATCGGCCATACCACCACCGGGGCCCGGGCCGTGGTACCAGCCGTGCTCGGCCTTGTCCTCAAACTCTCCCACGATGATGCGGAACTTGATGCCCGGGTCATCACCTGCGGTCGCCAATCCGGCCACGCCCACCATTACCAATACCAAAACCGCAGTCGGCACCAACCGACGCCCAAAGATCCCCATGATTGCCTCCCTGAAATGACAATTATCTATCAGTGTTCACGTTTCAGACTCTACCACAAACCCATCCGATTGAGAAATCAGTCCGCTGGTGTTTCGAATCCCAATTCTTTGGCCTTGGCGAAATCGGCCTCCGCACCATCTGCATCGCCTGCCGCCAAACGGGCCTCACCCCGATGATAAAAAGCCTCATCCAGGGGGTAGCGCTCGATGACAAAATCAAAGTCGGCGATGGCGCCTGTGTGATCTCCCTGGCCCTGTTTGGCCATGCCCCGGATATAGACCGACTCCAGATTTTCGACATCCATTTTCAGGGCCAGATCGCAGTCCAAAATCGCTCCGGCAAAATCGCCGGCCTGAATCTTAACGCCCGCTCGACGGCCCAGGGCTGCATCCTTTTTATCAAAATGCGAATTGGGCACAGGTTCCAATTCCATCACGGTCGTAAAGTCAGCAATGGCTCCTGCGTAATCTTCGATCTCGGCACGGGCAAAGGCACGGAAATAGTAGGGTTCTGGATCAGCAGGATCAATGGCGATGGCCTCGGAATAATCCGCTACTGCGCCTGCATAGTCCTCCATCCCCTGCTTACTCTCGGCCCGCATGAACAACAGTTGCGGAGTAGGCTCTTCCAGAGACAGCAAAGCGTCAAAGTCTTCGACGGCCTCTTCGTACAGAAACAGATATTTCCGCACCACGCCGCGCTCGTAGAGATATTCGCCGCGCGCCGAATCCAGCAGGATGGCCTGATCAAAATCCAACAACGCTCTTTCGCGATCACCTGTGTCGGTCAGCGCCATCGCGCGTAAAAAATGAGTGTGGGCGTTGTCGGGATCCAGCAGGATGGCCTGGTCAAAGTGTGGGATGGCCGCATCGGGATTCCAAAGCTCAAGCTGCTCCTTCCCCTTGGCGACATATTCCGCTGCCGTCTGGCCCCAACTGGATATTGGAATGAGAACGGCCCATACGATCACGATTACAATCATCGGCGTTTTCCACATGATGCGCTCCAAGCTGAAGAAAATGAAAACCAAGACCCAAATTTAGAGTGAAATTGTTATCGGGCAAGAATAAAGGAAGTTTAAGCTGAAGTCAGGAAACCGTTTCCGGGGCTGTATAGCAATGCTTTTCGACAACCTTGGCCAGAGATTTGTGGCGCAAAGGTTTGGCCAAAAAGTCGTCCATGCCCACCAATCGGCACCGCTCCTGATCTTCGGGCATGACGCTGGCCGTCAGCGCCACGATCGGAGTCTGGGACACTGAACCATCAAGGGCGCGGATCGATTCGGTTGCTTCATACCCATCCATAACGGGCATGTGGCAGTCCATCAGAATCATGCGGTAGGCCTTTTTTTGAACCATCTCCACCGCCACCTGGCCATTGTCGGCTTCGTCCACCTGGCAATTCAATTTGGTCAGGATTCGGTTGGCGACTTTGCGATTGACCATATTGTCATCAACCAGCAACACCCAAGGGTTCTCATCTTTTTCCAATTGAGTTGCCTCCGCTGGAGCCAGTTCGGCCAGATCCGGGTACCCTCCGCTTTCAGGGCCGGCCAAGACCCGCAGCAGCTGAGATTGCCGCAGTGGCGTGCGGATCACGGGACAACTGCATATGCCATCGGAATACCTGCAAACCTCCGATTCGCCCAACGAAAACAGCCGCATCGAGTCGCCCGCCATCGCCTGGAATTCGCAAGCCAATTGAATGGGGTGAAACTCTGATCGATTCTCGTGGCGGCCGCCAACAACCACCCAAGCCGATTGGCCTGCCAGGTGAGCGGCTTCCATTTTATCCAGCAAGCTGGCAGGGTCTTCCGCCTCTGTCACCAGACAGCCACAATCTTCCAGGGCTTCACGCACCAAAGCGCGCCGAAAAGGGTCACACTCCGTCAGGAATACTTGTTGGCCCTCATGAGCCATGGCAGCAGCAGAAACCGAGCGGCCCCCTGCCGGCAATTCCAGATGAATCGTGAAAGTGGAACCTTCGCCCTCCTCACTGGTGACCCGTATCTCGCCATTCATCAAAAGGGCGAGTTGATAGCTGATCGCCAGCCCCAGTCCCGTGCCACCGAACCTGCGGGTGTCGGAGCCATCCACCTGAGAAAAGCGCTCAAACAATTTGGTGATGCCTTCAGGCGAAATGCCGATGCCCGAATCCTGGACATCGATCCGCCAAGCCTGCACACCTTCGGCATTGGCAACACAGTCCGCGCTGATTCTCACGAATCCTTCTTCGGTGAACTTCACCGCGTTGCCGACCAGGTTGGAAACGATTTGACGGATACGCCCCACATCACCAACGGTCGACTGGGGCAGCCGCGCCGGGATACGCAGATCCAAGGCCACCGAGGTGCCTGCGGTGCGGGAAGACATCAGGTCCGCCACGTCTTCGAGCAAGCCGCGCATGTCAAACTCGGCCGTCACGATCTCGAGCCGATTCGCCTCGATGCGCGAAAAGTCCAGAATGTCATTCAGGATCGTCAGCAGATGATCGGCTGAACTGCAAATCGTATTGGCAAATTCCTGCTGCTCGCCATTGAGAGTGGTGTCCCGCAGCAGATTCGCCATGCCCAAGACACCATTCATCGGCGTGCGGATCTCATGACTCATGTTGGCCAGGAACTCGCTCTTCGCCCGGTTTGCAGCGTCAGCGTTTTCCTTGGCCACCGTCTTGGATTCGAGTTCACCCAGCATTTCGTTGAAGGCGTCCACCAAATCGCCGATTTCGTCTTCGTTCTTCTTTTCCACCCGTTCGGACAAGTTCTGGTCCTTGGAGATCCGGCGTGCGGCTTCGGCCAGAGCAATCAACGGCTTGATCACCCGCCCCTGAGTGCGGGCCAGAAGCAAGGCGCCGGCCAAGCTGGAAAACGGAAGGATCAGCAAGACCGCCAGCAGTTGTGAGGCCAGTCGTTCTCGGCGCTCACCGATGTCTGCCTGGACGACCAGTCGGCCCAACGGTTGGTTGTCAAAAACAACGGGTTCCGAGAATGTCGCGAAGTCGCCGTGAATCCAATTGTCGTACCGCTGCAACAGGGGCTTGCTTTCTACGTCGCCACTTTCAGCTACCCATTCGACGAAGGGGTCACCGTCCAGGGTCAAGAGTTGCGCGCTTGTGATGCGTGGATCAACCCGCAACGCCTGCAACACTTCGCCCCCGGTTTCAGGGTCATTGAACAACAGACTGACGCCTGAATTTTCTCCGGCCATGCGGGTTGTCAAAGTGAAGTTCCGTTGCAGATCATCAGTGATGCGGGCGTAGTCCATCGCCACGAGGATCGCCGCTCCGGTCATGATCGAAACCATGCTGGCGGCAGCGGTGATCAGTCGCAATTTGTGACGCAGGGACATGTCCTGAAACCGGGTTCGTTTTCTGGCGAAAGCTGAATGGCCCGAGGCGGGTTTGCGGAGCCCAGGATTCACGTAGCCCACCTCATTCCAGCACCAGAGACGCGACCCGCAATAGCCGCGAGTTGATCTTGAATCCGGTGCGGGTTTCCTGGCTGCGGTTGATTTCGAACTGCATGCGGTCCTCGTCCCACACCAATCCGATGCTGCCGCCGAGGCGGCTGAAATCCGGATGGTCGCTGATCAGCAAGATCGGGCGATCCGCCAAGGCCGCGATGATTTTCTTGAGCTCTTCCACGTCGTCGGTCGATACGAACAAGACTTTCATTTCCGGTGCGGGTATTCCAGCTTTTTCCAGGGAAAGGGGCGCCAACGAGACCCGGGAGTCGCGGATTTTTTCACCGGCCAGTTCCCGCCGGCAAGCCCGCCACAAGTAGGGGTCACCACAGATGCCGATCAGAAAACGGTCGTTGCTGGAAGAGCCCGCTTCTGCAGGCCATTCCACGAGTTTGGCAAAGTTCAGGATGTATTGGGATTTGAGATCGGCCTCGCCCTCAAGATCGATGGCACAAACCTGCGCCGCCGGAAGCATCCCCACAATCAGAACGAACCCAATGGCTCGCAGGGCAATGCTGCCGCGCGACCAAGTGCCGGGCCTAGCCTGAAATTCATTTACAACTCTTCTATTCAACACATACCAACAACTTAAAGGGTTTCAGCGACACACCACAGACCTGATGCCTCACCATGCTATTATCGCTTACATACGGATATTCTTTAGTTTCAATCACAAAAGGACCTGAGCCAATATCACGGCTCAGGCCCCATTTTTTCACCCAGTTGCGCTGCCCACTTCGCTCTAGCGCACCAACACCATGGATCGACTGCGCCGCCCATTGTCAGTATCCAAAACGTAGAAGTAGACGCCGGAGGCAACCTCATTGCCCCGCTCATCCTGGCCACGCCACATGATCTGGTGATCACCGGCCTGCACCGAGCCCTCCAACAGCCGACTCACCAGGCGACCCGCAACATCATAGATCCGCAAAGAAGCGCGGTCGACATCCTGGGGCAGGTTAAAACTGATCATCGTGGCCGGATTGAACGGATTCGGAGTCGCCGCCCCCAATTCAAAGGCTGCCGGGATTTCCGCCGGCACCGCCGACGCCACAATGTTGCTGGTGCAACCGGTGCGGCCCACATTGCCCCCGGAAATTGGCCACATCCCAGCCGCGTCTGGCACGCCCATATCCAGGATCCACATGGCTCTCGAACTCGGGATAATCATCTCCATCATGCCGTCCCCATCAATGTCTGCGGCCGAGACGGGCGCCAGAATGGGCGCGGTCTGGTCGCGAGCCCAGCCTTCCTGATTGTCGCCCTCTTCCAGAAGACGGAGCCAACCAGTAGCCTCGCCGACTGCTATCGAGGGCCCATTGGTACCAAGTTGGGCCACGATAGGGTCAACCGCTCCGGTGCCTGGGTCCAGGGACCGCGGCCAGTCTGTCGGGACCGTGCCCGAAGGCGTGATCAGATGCACCACGCCGTCGGCGTCCCTGAATACCAGATCGGGCTGACTGCCGGCCGTCACATTGGCCAGGGCAACCTGACTGGGCATGCCGGTTGCGCCGGTGTCGAAGGGCCAGTTCGGGTTCACGGAAGTGTTGTCAAAGTGGATCAGGTTGACGGTGCCATCGGCACAGGGGTAGGCGATCTCCATCTGCTGGTCACCATCAAAATCGTGAAGGCTGGGGCTGCCGGGTGCAGCGCCACCATCGGCGATGCGATCGATCCAAAGGCCATCGCGGCTAAAAACATAGATGCCCGCGTCGAAAGGAGCCACCAGGTCAATGAGGCCATCGCCATCCACATCGCCGAGAGCAACCCGGCCGTTGGCATCGCCGGAAACGAGTACGTTCACCGGAAAGCCGGGCCGCGGAATGCCTCCGGGGCCGAAGACCCACAAGGTGTTGCCGCCTGACACCACCACATCATCTTCGGCCGAGTCGGTCACCTTGCCGCCACTGATAAAGCCGGCGTCGATCCCCAGACCCAGATTGACGGGATAGCCGGGCACGGTGCCGCCGTCGCCGTTGCGGGCCATCAGAAAGGTTCCGCCGGCACCAAAATAAACGATCTCAAGTTCATCGTCGCCATCAACGTCAAGCAGGGCATAGTCCGCGCTGGGGTGCATGCCAACCGCAGAATAGGTGATCGCCCCAACGTCCGGATCGTAGATGTGAAGGGTGTGGTCTATCGAATTGGCCGCTTCCGAAAAGACAAGCTCCAGGGTCGCGTCACCGTCCAAGTTCCCTGGCAAGACCGCGCGGGTCATGTCCAGGCCGGCGGTGCCGTACGGAAACATCGGCTCGGGAACACCATATCCGGGAACGTCGCGCCAGGCGGCGTCGAACCACAGCCGGAGGTCGTTCAATTCCCCGATCAAGGGATTGACGCAGGCAAGCATCGGTTGCCCGCCGCGGGACGGGTCCACTGCCAATCGCGGTGCAGGAAGCCCGTCCTTGGTATCGGCCATCATCAGCTCGGCTGCCCAGGCCCCCGTGAAGCCGGCGATGGGCGATATGACGGCGCGCCCGATTCCCAGGCCGCTGGATGCATCGCTGTCCACACCGACAAACGGCCCGGCCGCTCCCCAGTCGGCGTCCGGACGGGACAGGCCCGGATATTCCTGAAGGGCGCTCCAACTGAGGCCCGCATTCTGGCTGGTGACGAGCGCCAGCCCGTCGTCACTGGAAGCGGCCACCACGACGCCGCTGCCGTCGGGGTTGGCGGCAACGGCGACTTTCGTAGCGAACGCAGGCGGAAATTCACCCAGCAGCTGCGGCGCGCCCCAGCTCGTCACCAACGAGCCGTTGTTCACGGCGCGGCAGTAGTAGATGAGGCCCACATCCGATCCTGAGTCAACTGTTCCCCAGGTCAAATGCACCACCCCGAGATCATCGGCAGCAACGTCGAGATCGTTGAAGCCGCCGGTGGTCAGCGAACTGAGCTCCAGCGGCGCCTGCCAGAGCGAGCCAGCCGTTAGCGACTTGGCATAGCTGATTTCAGTGTCGATTTTCCAGGCAAGGCTAACCCGGTCCGGGACGCCGTTCATGGCGCGGGCGGACATGGCAAGTGAGCCCATTGCGAAACTGCTCGTATAGTCGACCTCCTGGATCGACCAAACTGGAGATTCCTCGACAGCTTCGGATTTCGCGACCTGCAACCAGGAACCCGTGGGCGGCAGAAGGCCTCCCATCTCGACCCAGGCGACAAGCAGCGAACCCGGAGATCCGCTCGTCACCTCGAGACGCACGTCATCAAACTCCGCGCTCGGCTTCACCGGCGCGATATCGGACCAGTGGGTCCACTTACTGCCGCCGTCGGCGCTGCGGTAGATGCTCAGGAGGGTATGGGTCTCATCACCGGTGCAGACGGCAAACAGGATGCCGTCGTCCGTGGCAGCCACATCGAAATCGTACCGTTCCTGAAGAGGCAGGTCGTCGACCAGAATATCCTGGCCGCCCAGGGCCAGTACACTGCTGGAACTCACCAGCAACGCCACTATTGTAAAAATCAGGGTTTTCATGAATCGTCTTTCCGCAAAGTCTGAAGTCTGGATGATCTCGCTTATCTACCATGGCGACAGTCGGCAGCAAGATCGGACATCTTTTTTGCGGAATTGTTGGCAACCGGGAGAATCAGGGGCCGGATGCAGCCTGTGCTGCCTGCACGAGGCGGCGCTGCAAAGGTGTCAAATAGCCGCAGGCGAGGGCCAATTCGCCACTTTCGGCCAGGATGGTTCGGGCTTCACCGACTCGTCCGGTCCCGGCCAGAGCCGCGGCAAGAAGGCACCGGTCGCGGGCCAGCAGGCGCTGTCGGTCAGACTGTTCTTTCAGGCGCGCCGTTTCTGCCAGCTGAGCGGACACCTCGGCTTCAGCAAACCGGCCTTCGGCCAGAAGTACGGATGCCCGAACGGTGGCCAACTCGGCAGTGATCCAGGCGCGGCCGGCGGGGGCGGGATTTTCTGCCAATTCCTCAAGATTGCCCAAGGCGCCCAGGGCTTCGTCTTTCCGGCCCGCTTCATAGAGTGCCAGCACCTGCAGGCCATGACCAAATGCCTGCAGCAGGGCATCCGGCCGGGCGCCCGCTTCCGATCGGGCGGCCTCCATGGCGCGCACCTGCTCAAATCGGTTGAGTGCTTCGGCTGGCCGACCGCTTACGGTCAGCACGATGCCCGCCTTGACCAACGGGCCCGCTGTTTCCCAAGCGCTCTCACCACTGACTTCGATCTGGATATCCACAGCTTGATCAAAGGCCTGCAGCGCCTCTTCGTGCTTGCTCTGCATCGTCAAAACCACACCCAAGGCTTCCCAGGACTTGGCCACGTCTTTGGTCCGGCTGCCCTGGACCTGTTCCTTCAACTGCCGATTGTGCCGCAGCAGTGATTCCGCTCGGGCCAACTCTCCAGGTTGCCGCAAAGTCAAAGCCAGGTTGTAGGTCACCACCATGACGTGCGGATGAGCTTCGCCCAAAAAAGGCTCCAGCAATCTCAGTGCCCGGTCGTAGTGGTCGCGCGCCGAGGCCTTGTCCCGCTGCGCCAAAGCCAGATTGCCCAAACCGTTGAAGCCCCGGGCCATGGCCAGGGAGTCGGCGGCCCCACTGATCTCGGCGATGCTGAAGGCCTGGACCATAAGCTCGGATGCCTCGGCGGGATTCGTCACAAAGAGTACTTGAGCCAGATCCTGAGCGGCCACCCCCACGTCTCGGTGGTCAGGCCCCAACAGCCGTCGATGGATTTGCAGAGACTCCCTCAGCAAGGGTTCGGCCGCTGCTGCGCCGCGTGTCTCGATGGTGGCCAGGGCCAGATTGTGCTGCAACCTCGCAATTTTGATTTCGCTGCTGCCGACCTGCCGGTGATAGGCCACCAAGGCCTCCATGTCTTCAAGCCATTCCTGGTTGCGGCCGTGAGCCCAATGCACCCCGGCCATCAGTTCCCTCAGCCGGGCCTGCACATCGGGTTGGTCATCCAGGCCGGCGACCGACTCATCCAGCATGGTGATAAAACTGTCGCGGGTCAGGATGCCACCCTCAGGCAAGTTGCGGGGATCGGAGTGGACCAGGAGATCACTCATGACGCCAACCACTGCGTCAGCGCGGGCCTGCTCGGCCAGGGCCCGGTCGCGCTCGGCCAGGCGTCGCTGGGACTCAAGAGTGATCACTCCCAGGGAAATGGAAATCGTCACCAGGAAAACCGCGGCCACACCAACCGCCCAACGGTGCCGACCCAAGGCCTTGCGCGCGCGGTAGGCCAGCGAATCTCCCTGGGCCCGCACCGGCCGGCCCTGCAGATGGCTGTCAATGTCTTCGCCCAACTCGCGGGCCGACTGGTAGCGCCGCCGGGGATCCTTGCGCAGAGCCATGAGCACGATGTTGTCCAGTTCGCCCCGCAAAGAGCGGCCCTGGCCGGCCTTGCGCTGGCTGGGAGGCTCCGGAGTCGTCTCGCATATCGAGCGCTCGATAGCTGCGGCCGAACTCTGATCCACTTCGAAGGGGCGCTCGTCGGTCAGCAATTCGTACAGCAGAATCCCCAGGGCGTAGACGTCAGTCGCCGTCGTCACGGTGCGGCCCGTCACCTGCTCGGGAGCCGCGTGATTCGGCGTCAGCATGCGATCCAGGGAGACCGTCAGGCCCGGATCCGCCTCGTCCAGCAACTTGGCGATGCCAAAGTCCAGCAAGCGGACCTGGCCGTCTTTGGTCACCAGGATGTTGGCCGGCTTGAGATCCCGGTGCACGACCAGGTTGTTGTGGGCCACTTGCACGGTCTCGCACACGGTGCGCAACAATTCGAGGCGTTCGCGCAGGGGCACTTCATGCCGGCGGCACCAGTCGGTGATTGGTTCGCCATCCACGTACTGCATGACGAGGTAGGGCCGGCCGTCGGGCATCACCCCGCCGTCCAGCAGCATGGAGATATTCGGATCTTCGAGTTGAGCCAGAATTTGCCGTTCGCGCAGAAAGCGCTCGGTCGCTTTGGCGCCCGGCAGGCCGGGGCGGATCAGTTTTAAGGCGACCCGTTGTTCGTAGTGGTCGTCATCCCGTTCGGCGAGGTAAACATCGGCCATGCCCCCACGGCCGATGAGTTCGACCAACCGATAGGCGCCGATGGTCTCGCCCAGCAAAGGATCGGCTTGATCGCCGTCACGCAGCAGGCGGTCCTCAACTCGCAACCGGGATTGGCCCTCGTGGGCGGCCAGCATCTCTTCGACCTCGGCCCGCAAGGCGCGATCACCCGCGCAGGCTTCCGCCAAAAAGGCGTCCCGCTCAGCAAGGGGCCGCTCCAGGGCAGTATGAAACAATGCGCCCAGTTTGGACCAAGTGAGGTCGGACAAGTCCGCTCCTTAGGATAGGCTGCCACGGCCCCATGCCGCGGTATCATGATTCATGGCGACATCAGGTGCCCAAAACGGACATCCTATTTTTGGGGATCCTGATCAATGGCCGCTCCCAATTCCCGGGCCACTTCCTTGCGCAGCCAGGCCTGGGCCGCCACCCACTCGCGCTGCACTGTCTTGGTCGAAACGTCCAGCAGCTGGGCCGTCTCGGCTACCGACAGCCCCGCGTAGTACCGCTGCACAACCACCTTGGCGGCGCGGGCGTCCAGCTTCGCCAAACGCTCGATGGCCACATCCAGGGCCAGGATCTCGTCGCTTTCTTCGATACTCAAAAAGGGTTCCACGTCTTCCAGCGGCACCGGGCGCAGGCCGCCTCCGCGTTTTGCCCGGGTCCGGGCGCGCGCGTAATCCACCAACACACGGCGCATCGTCACGGCAGCCACGCCCAGGAATTGGACCCGGTCCTCGGCGTTGATGCGTCGTTGGGAAGACAGCTTCAGATACATCTCGTTGACCAGAGCGGTGGCGGCCAAGGTGTGGTCCGCACGTTCGGAGTGCAAGCGTTGCCGCGCCAGCGATCTCATCTCGTCATAAAGCAGCCGGACGACGTGGTCCAAAGCGGTGTCGTCACCTTCAGAAAGGCGCCCCAGCCAAATGGTGAGATTTTCTTCCGCGGGCATGAAAGCGGCCTCCGGCAAGACGAAATTTTCGCCCTCGAGCGCGGCGAATAGTCTCGAGTATACCACATCTTTGGTGCTGGAAATTGCGGGGACGGGTCGACAAAACCGGAGAGCTGACTAGTTCAGCCCATCAACCACCAACAGCGCCGAGACCAACAAGGCAAAAGTGTTGATCTCCATGAACCGGATCTTGCAACTCTTGTGGAATGGCAACAACGCTTCCCCGCCCTGCTTCGCCAGTGCGGTGACATCGATGCGCAACAAGGCTGTGGCCCGCACCACCACCAGCAATCCCGCCACCGCAATCACGTAGGCCAGGCTCGTCTGGTCGAACAGATGAACCATGGGCAGCAACAACGCCGCCACACATACGGCAGCAATCCACAGGAACGTGAACTTCACGATCTGCCGGCGGTCAAAACGGTCAAAGAGCGATGGCAACCCACCGGCCACGTAGTCCCGCGAGTAGAACAGCAACAAGAGCCAAAAATGAGGGATCTGCCAAATGAAGAAAAAGAAGGCGACCAGGTGAATGGAGGGGTCACTCAGGTAACCGCCAGCAGCCGACCAACCCACCACCGGCGGCAAGGCGCCGATCAATGAGCCGGGCAGAACCACAAAAGGCGAGACGCGTTTCATCGGGGTGTAGATGCCATTATAGACGGCTGCTGCCGCCAGGCCCAACAGAGCCGGCACCATGCCGCTCAGCCAAAGCAGGGCCGTGCCGGCAAGCAAAAGGGCCACCGCAAATGCGGCAGCCCCAGTGCGAGAAATCCGGCCCGAGGGAATCGGCCGCATGGCGGTGCGCTCCATCAGGGCATCCAATTTCGCGTCCTGCACCTGATTCAGCGCCGCAGCGCCACAGGCCTGCAACAGGATGCCGAACATCACCGGCACCATGTTCAGGTCGAACTGCCCCCGCGCCATCACGTAACCCACGGCGGTCGTTACAGTCGAAGCTACAGTGATCCTGAGCTTGAGCAGTGTGAGCCAATCCTTCACGACACCAACCTCACTGAGAACTACTTCAGTTCTTTCAAGACTTCGATGATGGCGTCCATCTCTTCATCCTTGACCAACGTGCCTTGCGGCGGCATCAGGCCCTTGGGGTACCCTTCGACCAGGTCGGCGTCGGGTTCGAGCATGGACTTGCGGATGTATTCTTCATCCACGACGATCTCACGCGCCACGCCATCGGTCAACACCGTCTCGGTGATGCCAAAGACCCCTTTGAAGGTTGGTCCGATCAGTTTTGAGCCATCAAGACTGTGACAGGCTGTGCAACCCTTGATGGTCAACAACTGCGCGCCTTCCGGAGGACCCGGATCCACGCCCAGCCACTCGTCAAATTCCCGCGGTGGGATCGACTTGACCAGCGACAGCATGGCGCTGTGGCGCTCGCCGCAATATTCCGCGCAGAAAATGTTGTACTCACCATCACGGGTCGACTTGAACCAGGCCTTGTTGTGGCGTCCCGGCACACAATCTTCCTTCAGGCGGAAGGCCGGCACAAAGAAACTGTGGATCACATCGACTGATTCGAGATTCAACTTCACGTTGCGGCCCGTGGGCACGATCAACTCGGTCGACTGCTTGCCGTTTTCGTATTCGAAGACCCAGGACCACATCTGGCCCGTGACCGTCACCGGCATGGCGTCATCCGGAATATCCCGCATGACCTTGAACCCTGCCCAGCCGTAATAAAACATGACCAGCACCAGGATGGTCGGCAGCACGGTCCACAGGGTTTCCAGGGTAACACTGCCTTCGATCTGGGCCGGATTCGGATGTTTGCTGCGCCGGTATTTCACGACCATGATGATCATGGCCAACGTCACACCGATCAGCAACAGCACCGACGTCCCCAAAATGAAGATGAAGGCGTTGTCGACGAGGCCCGAATAGCTAGAAGCTCCGTTCATGTCCGTCCCTTACCGGAAAAGGTAGTCGATGAAGGTCAGTCCCAGAAACACGCCGAAGATGCTCATGGCGCTCAGGAACATGATCACAAATACTTTCTTTTCGTACTTCAAATGCATGAAGTACATCAGGATCAGCGCGGCCTTGATGGGCGTGACGATCATCGCCACGGCGACCCCGACATTGCCCGGGTAATAGACCGAAGCGGCCACCGTCAGGGCCGTCAAAATCAACAGGCCGATCCACACCTGGATGAACGTGCCATCCGGTACGATGTGGTGATCGCCGTGGTCTCCAGAACCATGGGCCGCAGCCGCAGTTGTTTTACTCATGGGCTCGCCTCTCTTAGTTGGTCAGGTAAAATAGGGGCAGCAGGAAGATCCAGATCAGATCCACCAGATGCCAGTACAGTCCCGTGTATTCGAGCATGCGGAAATTGGTCGCATCGACCGCTCCACTTCTGATCTTGAACAGCACCACCGCCATGATGATCATGCCGATCACGACGTGAATGCCGTGCAGGCCGGTCATCATGAAGTACAGGTTGAAGAACAACCCTTCGCCGTGGGGCAATTCATGAATGTGCTCGTTGCCGGGGAATAGGCCGTGGCTGTGCTTGGCGCTCCACTCGAAAAATTTGATCACCAGGAAGGCGCAGCTCAAACCAAAGGTCCCAATCAGGAATCCGATGCTCTTGCCGACCTGGTTGCGTTGCAACGCGTTGACCGACATCACCATGGTCAGGCTGCTGGTCAGCAGCACGACGGTATTGGTCACCCCATGAACTTGTTCAGCTCTTCGGCCGCGTGGTGAAAATCGGGCGTGTGCATGCCGCGATAGACACTGTAGATCAGGAACAAGCCGCCAAAGAGCAGCACTTCGGTGAAGAGGAACAGCCACATGCCGGTTTTGGAACCTTCGTCGTCACGGTGCACGACATGGGCGTGGGGTCCGGCATTGATTTCATCGATGCTGGCACTCATCAGCGACCCTCCTCTACGCCTGCTTCACGCAGGATCTCGGTAAAGTCGTAAGGACCAGTGGTCACCGTCGGCGCCTCGGCAAAGTTGAACAGCGGTGGCGGCGAAGTGGTTTTCCACTCCAGGGTGGTTGAACCCCAGGGGTTGTCCGGCGCTTTTTTGCCGTGTTTGATCGCCCGCACCAGGTTGTAGAGCATGACCAGAATTCCGGTGACGAGAATCCAGGAACCGACCGTGGCGATGAAGTTCAGGTTCGCGTACTCGGGCAGGTAATCCTGGTAGCGGCGGGGCATGCCCTTCATGCCCAGCACCAGCATCGTGCCGTAGATCATGTTGAAGCCGACCAGGATGACGGCGAAGGCGCCGATGGCGATCTTCTCGTTGTACATCCGGCCCCAGATTTTGGGCCACCAGTAGTGCAGGCCCGCAAACATGCCAATGGCCGCGCCACCAAACATGGTGTAGTGGAAATGGCCCACGACGTAAGCGGTGTCATGGATGTGGATATCAGTCGACAAAGCGCCATTGGCGAGGCCCGTCAGACCGCCGATGCTGAAGAGGAAAATCCAGCCCAGCGCGTAGGCCAACGGGGCGCGGAATTCAATGGAACCGCGGTACAAAGTGGCCAGCCAGTTGAAGATTTTCACGCCCGTGGGCACCGCCACAAAGAACGTCAGCAATGAAAACACCCAGCGCGCGGTATCGCTCATGCCGGCGGTGAACATGTGATGACCCCAAACCAGATAACCAACCACGGCGATGGCCATGGACGACATCGCAATGGCTTTGTAGCCGAAGATGGTTCGGCGCGAAAAGGCCGGCAGAATTTCGGAAATGATGCCCATGGCCGGCAGCACCATCACGTAGACGACAGGGTGCGAGTAGATCCAGAACAGGTGCTGATACAACACCGGGTCGCCGCCCAGGGCCGGATCAAAAAAGCCAATGCCCAGCCAGCGTTCCATCGTCACCAGAACCAGGGTGATGCCAACGACCGGCGTGGCGATGACCTGGATCCAACTCGTGGCGTACAGGCCCCAGCAGAACAGCGGCATGCCGAACATGCCCATGCCCGGTGCACGCAGACGGTGGATCGTAGTGATGAAGTTCATTCCGGTCAGGATCGAGCTGAAGCCCAATACGAACGCCGCCATCACGGCCAACGAAATGTTGGTGTCAGACTTCAAGGCATATGGAGCGTAAAACGTCCAACCGCCATCAGGCACGCCGCCGCCCACAAAGAGCGAGACGAGGGCCATGATGGCGCCCACCATATAAATGTACCAGCTCAGCAGATTGAGCTTCGGCATGGCCACATCATCTGCGCCCAATTGCAACGGCAAAATGAAATTGCCGAGAATGGCCGGGATGCCGGGCACGATGAACAGGAAGATCATGATCACGCCGTGCAGCGTGAAGACCGAGTTGTAGACCTTGGCGCTGATGAACTGCGTGCCCGGTTCCATCAACTCCAGCCGGATCAGGAAACCCAACGACATGCCCACCAAAAAGAAGGTGAACATCGCGGCAGCATACATCAGGCCAATCTTCTTGTGGTCGACTGTGGTCAGCCAACTCCAGAGATTGCCGTTACTAGGCGTTTTCAGGTAACTGCCGGTGTACCCATAAGCGGCACCGTGACTATCGGCCATCAGGTCCAGCCTCCTTCCCGCGACGCGTGCGGGTGGTGTAAATCAGGAAAGCAATGAAAAACGCGACGGAGGTCAGCATCACAACAGCGACCACCCGAGCCAGATTAAAAACGTAAGTGCGACCCTCGGGGTCGTAGCTGAAACAGAACTGCAAAAGGCGGGCGGTTGTCGGCCGCACCGTGCCACTGGCCGCCTCGTACACTCCCATCTCGAAATCAAAAGGCAGAAAAGACAGGCCATACAGGTAGCGCACAATCTTGCGCTCGGGCGACAGGATCGAGATCCCGCCCGGATGGGTGTATTCCTTGCCCGCGCGCTTGTACTTGAAGCCCAGCGCGGCGGTCAGTTTGTCGACGTTCTCCTGATCAGCCGTAAAAAAGCGCCAGGTATCCGGCGGCAAGGTTCGGCCTACGAGTTTCAGGTAGTTTTCGGCCTTGGTCCTGGCCATCTCCGGAGTGTCTTTGGGTTCAAAACTCACCGAGAAAAGTTGAAACGGTTGCTTGGTCGGGTCCAACCGGCTCTTGCCCAGGATATCCGCCACTTCGTTCAGCAGCGGTGTGCAAATACCCGGGCACTCGAAGTACACCATGCTCATCAGCGTCGGCTTGTCGACCAGATCGGCCAACAGCACTTCGTTTCCGTCCTGGTCAATCAGCACGATATCACCGGGCACGATCTCGCCCAGATGTTCGTCAAATTCCACCGCATCTTCATTCAACTGGGCGAATACCGGTACCGAAACCAGCATCATCGCCACGAGGAAACACCCCATCATCTTCACACCACACGCTCCCCTTTTGCCCGTAGGCATCTCAATCCGCATTGCTCACCTCATCCAAAATCCGAACGCCGATCCAGGACTTCCTGGCGGCGAGCGGCGACCCTGGCTGTTTCCACAAACCGGCGAATCCGGCAAAAATTCAGGTGATGGAAACGCAGAACAGAACCGACCCGACGGTGTCCACGCTTCGATTGAGAATGAAAATCAATTCATTGAATATAATACTAACATGGTGTGATATTGAACTGCAATATTAAAAAAGGGAGAAGATTTGGCCAGATAAACTTCAACCAGCCGGGATTCGACCAACGCCGAATCCTCAACTGGTTGCTTGACTTACAATTAAGGATATTTCAGATCAGGTTTTCACCTTTTCCACCCAGGACATGCAACTGCCCAGCGGGTGAATAGGCCCTTTCACCAAGGTGCAGGTCCCGCAAAGCTCGCCTTTGGTCGCCGGCAACCAAAAATTGCAGGTTTCGCAGAGCTTTGTGGCGTCTGACGCCTTGTTCTCATATTTGAACGTTGTCCGGGTGACCATCTGGTCTTTGGTCAGGGTCGACAAGTCGTTGCAAGGGTCGGCCACAGCCTTGGCCGACTCGATGGCATTGTGCGGCTTGGCCGCCACTTTCTCTGCTTCCTTATCGGCTCCACAACCACTCTGGGCCGTCAGTCCGGTGACCGCAGCGAATCCGGCCAGCCCCATGCCGCCCACCCGGTGCAGAAATTCCCGTCGGTCACACTTGCTCTTCAACATGCTGCCCTCCGTTTTCAGTTTGTCAGATGATTTCATCGCCCAAGGTCGGCCCAATATCGGGAATCCGCAAACACCAGCGCCGCCGGCGTTACCCCGCGCCGCCACCACCGCCGCCGCCACCGCCGCCACCGCCACCGCTGGCCCCGCCGCCTGCACCGGTGGAACTGGACATGGCCGTATTGACCGCCGAGATCGAAGCCGAAAAAGACGCGCCGAATGATTCGCCAAAAGAGTCGCCCACATCAGCGCCGTCTCTATGGGAAAACATGTACCAGGGCACGAAGGTGTGGTGGCGATTTTCTGGAATGCGATTGCCCAAGGATCCGATCTGCTGCTTATTCAAGCCCAGCACCGTGCCGTAAATCAGATAAGGTTCGATCGAATCGAGCACCGACTCGGACTTGTCGTTCTTGAATTCCCGGGATTTCAGGTGCTTGCCCAACCCCTTCCAGCGTTTGGCCTGAACTTCGCCTTCAACCGTGCGGTGCACGATGCCCAGTGCCGACAGTATCAGGATGACGCCCCCCAGGCCCGGCAACAGCGCCCAGACCTGAAACGGGAAAGCGGAAATCAGGCCCACGGCCAGCAATCCGCCCCCAATGGCCATGCCGCGGTTGCGACCCTGGAAACTCTCCTGGTCGAAAAAGCCCTGCTTTTCGCCGGCCTTCTTGACCACTTGGGACCATTGGCCGAAGAATTTTGTCACCTCGCTGCTCTTCTTTTTGAAGGCATCGGTATCCACCCGCACCACCGCCGGATTGTCCTGTATTTCGTCGGCAAGTTTTTCGAATACAAACGCCAACAACTTGATTTCGTAGTCGGCCAATTCACTTTTGTGCGCGGTATAAAACTCCTGCTTCAGAATCCAGTACCGGGCCGGCTTCCACCTCTCATGCCCCAGCATGCTCTTGCTCAGCACTTGTTCTTCGCTGAACTCCACAAACCCGCGACGGGCCAGATCCAACAAAGTGCCCATGATGGCGGTGCCCGCGATGGAACGATCCGCCAACAGATACTGCACCATGGCCGGCGGCAGATCTGACGGCACCTCGGCTGAACGGCCCGGCACATCCGGCGTATTGGGTCGCGAACCGTACTGCCTTGCGACCTTCACAAACCAACCCACGCCCAGCAAAAGACACAACGGCATCAACCAGGCGCCAATCTTCAGGCGCTCCTTGGTAGCCAGCGATTTTTCCCGGGCCTTTTCCCGGCGCACATTGGCCGCCACCGCCCATTCTTCCTCTTCAGCAGTGACTCCTTCGACAATGTAACTCTCCTGCAGCGCCGCTTGGCTGAACAGTTCCGTCGGGTACAGGATCCGCAATTCGAAAAACGTTTTGCGCGGCAGCTTCAAACAGTTGGCCGTCACGACGCCTGTTTCCGAGGTCTGCGAATTTCCCCACAACGGACCGTGAGCCCACTGCCGAACGCGCCACTTGTCCAGAGCTTCCGGAGGATTCACCGTGATCTGCAACTCCCCGGTTCTTTTTCTAAAATCGTCGCCCACAAATTTGTAGTAGAGAACCGCAGCATCCAGGTGGCGAGCCACGGCGTCGTTCACCGTGTAGCCCACTTGAAATGTTCGCGTTTCATTGCGGGCCTTGTAATACCACCGCACCTCTACTTCGTCCTCATCGGGAATCAGGCGAAAGGTACCGGGCTCTTCGCTCTCCGAAAGTTGATACTGCCGTCCTTCTTCGGACACCATAAAATCGGTGAAGGACATCCCTGTATTCAACGGGAAGGTGCGGAAGGCGTACTTGAATTTCCCCTTGAAGCGGTAGGTGCGGTCCTCGGCCACGCGCATCGAACCGTCGGCCTGCAGGTCGGCCTCGATGGACACCTTCTCCATCCGGTAGGACTTGTCCGCCCGCGCTTCACTGCCGCCTGCCATCACGGCCACCAACACCAAGAGGGCAAGAAGCCCCTTAAAATTGTTCCGCATCCGCTGCTCCCACGTCTGGTATTTCTGAGATATTTCTGGAGTTTCTCTCGAGTTCGCCAACCACGGGCACAGCCCCGCTGGCGACACATGCTACCCCCGCGGTGGCCGTTCTATTCGGCAGCAAGGCCTCTGCGAGGCCATCATATACCCCTATCGGATGCCTGACCCGTCTTTTATGTGCAACAATTGGCGCCCGGTGCGGTAGATTCAGCTATCGAGATATCAGTCCCGCCGCAAACCTGAAACCAAGGAGCCCCTGATGCCTGAATGCAGGATCTTTGACCGCGCCCGCCACCTGTTGCCACTGTTGGCAATCCTCTTGATGTCTGGCCTGGCCCACGCCCAGACCGACCTCAACTATCAAATGCCGGCCCAGGTGCTCGCCGACATCATCGACGCGCCGCCGACTCCCGGTGTCTCGCTCAGCCCGGATAACAAATGGCTGTTGCATCTCGAACGTCCCGGCTACCCGCCCATCGCCGAGGTGGCCCAACCGGAACTGCGCCTCGCTGGCCTGCGCATCAACCCACGCAGCAACGGGCCCAGCCGCGGCCGCACTCTCAATGGCCTGATGTTCCAGAACCTGGAAAGCGGCAAGGAGGTCCGGGTGACCGGACTGCCCTCCAACCCGCGCATCACCAGCGTCAGCTGGGCGCCCAATGCCAAGACCGTCGCCTTTGTCGTCAACATCGACGACCAGTTGACGCTCTGGTCGGTGGAAATCAAGAACGGACAGGCGAAACAGGTTTCGCCGGCGGGCATGGCCCTCAATGCCGTCTATGGCCGCCCCTACACTTGGCTTTCGGACAGCAAGGCGCTGATCGCGCGCGCCATCCCGGCCGACCGCGGCGACGCACCCACCGAACCGGTGGCCCCGTCCGGCCCCGTAATTCAGGAAAACCTGGGCAAGAAGGCCCCGGCGCGTACGCTGCAGGATCTGCTGGAGAACCCGTACGACGAAGCCCTGTACGAATACTACACGACCAGCCAGTTGGTGAAGTTGACCCTCAAGGGCAAGGCCACCAACATCAACAAGCCCGCGGTCTTCCGCCGCGTCTCGCCCTCACCCGATGGCAAAAACCTGTTGGTCCAGATGGTCCAGCGCCCCTACTCGTATTCCCTCAAAGAGGGCAGCTTTCCCAAGAAAGTGGATGTTTGGAATTTGAAGGGCGAGGTGGTCTACGCCGTCGCCGACCTGCCCCTGCAAGACCAGATTCCCATCAGCTTTGGTTCGGTCGCCAGTGGACGCCGCAGTTTCCAGTGGCGCGATGATGCCGCTGCCGAATTGCTCTGGGTCGAAGCTCTCGACGGTGGCGACGGCGGTGTGGAAACCGACGAACGCGATCGCATTTTCACTCTCGACGCCCCTTTCACCGGCAAACCCCAAGTGTTGGCCACCTTGTCCCAGCGTTATGGAGGCGTGACCTGGGGCAACGGCAAACTCGCTTTTGTCACCTCCTGGTGGTGGAAAACCCGCAACGTGAAAGTTTGGCTGGTGCAACCTGACAACCGCGATCAGGCCCACGTTCTGGTCCAGGACCGCAGCTGGCAGGACCGATACGCCGACCCCGGCGAACCGGTCATGCACCCCAACAAATATGGCCGCTATGTGATCCTGACGGCTGACGATGGCAATACGATCTTCCTCGATGGCGCCGGCGCCAGTCCTGAAGGCGATCGCCCCTTCCTCGATTCCATGGATCTGCGGACGATGGAAACAACCCGTCTGTTCCACTCCGAAGCACCTTATTACGAAAACCCCGTGGAATTGATGGATGTCAAAAAGCGCACGGTCCTGACGCGACGGGAATCCCAGACCGAGCCGCCGAATTATTTTCTGCGCGATTTGAAGCAGGGCGGCATGGAACAAAAAACGTTCTTCCCTGACCCCAACCCGCAACTGCAGGGCATCAGCAAGGAGCAGATCACCTACGAGCGCAACGACGGCGTGCAGTTGACCGGCACCCTGTACCTGCCCGCAGGCTACGACAAAGAAAAAGACGGCCCCCTGCCTTGCCTGATGTGGGCCTATCCCACCGAATTCAAAAGCAAAAAGGATGCGGGCCAGGTCACCGACTCCCCGTATCGCTTCACGCGTGTATGGTGGGGTTCGCCCATGCTGTACCTGACTCGCGGCTATGCCGTCTTTGACGACCCGACCATGCCCATCGTCGGCGAAGGTGAGGAAGAATCCAACGACACCTTCATCGAGCAGTTGGTTGCCAGCGCCCAGGCCGCCATCGACGTGGTGGTCGACCGCGGCGTGGTCGATCGCGATCGCATCGCCATTGGCGGCCACAGTTATGGCGCCTTCATGACCGGCAACCTGCTGGCCCATTCGGATCTTTTCCGCCTGGGACTGCCCCGCAGTGGCGCCTACAACCGCACCCTGACGCCTTTCGGATTCCAGTCCGAAGAGCGCACCATCTGGGAAGCGCCGGATGTCTACTTCAAGATGAGCCCCTTCATGCACGCCGACAAAATCAACGAACCGATTTTGCTGGTGCACGGCCAGGCCGACAACAATTCGGGCACCTTCCCCATGCAGAGCGAGCGCATGTACGGCGCGTTGAAGGGCCACGGCGCCACGGCGCGCCTGGTGATGTTGCCCCACGAGTCGCACGGATACCGGGCTCGCGAGTCGATCATGCACTTGTTGTGGGAGACGGACACCTGGTTGGAACGCTACTGTAAAGATGCCCAACCACGGACCCTGGAAGCCCAGGAGGTCAGTGGTTCCTGATCCGCATTTCGTGGCCAAACAAAAAACGGGAGCCCTCAGGGACTCCCGTTTTCTTTGGCGATAGGTTCACTCAGGACGTGCCGGCATCTTCGGCGTCCAGGCTCATGGTATTGTGCCAGCCCAGAGCCAGCGCCGCCCGGGCAATAGGGTCCCGCTCACAATAGGCCTGATCCTTTTGCGCCAAATCCAATGGCAAAGCGTGCAACAGCACGTCGGCCAGCCGCCCTGTCGGCGCTTCCAGGGGCGCATCCCAGTTTCCGGCGGCCCGTTCGCGCAACGCCTCGATCAGGCGCAGGTCCAAAGTCATGCCCTCGGCGCTGGCGGGTTTGGGCTCCGGCAGCAGTTCTGCTTCAACCTGACGATACAGCCGATCACTCGGCACTTCGCTGATCGCGACCCGGTCCAACGCCATCAGAAGAATCATCCAACGGCCATCCTCCAATTTTTCATGCTGCATCACTTCGACCAGAGTGCCGATCCCGGGCAACGCCGATCCGTCAGAGCCCAGATCAGCATCAGTGGCCATGGGCACCATCACCAGGCGGCCGGGGCCATCCATCAGGTCTTCCATCATTTGACGGTACCGCTCTTCAAAAATGTGCAGCGGTGCCGCTGATCCGGGAAACAAATAGTACTCAGATAAAGGAAAGGCCGGCAATACACTCACGGGGCACTACTCCTTCTCCGGGTTCATCGCTTCATCCAGCATTTTGATCAATCCCTCGCGGTCGTAGGTGTAAGGCTGGTCAGCGTTCAACTGCACCAACTCTTCCATGGCCTTGCCGATGGTGTACGCCGCCTCACCCGGATTGGGCACCACCATATAGCGCAGCTTGGGGGACTCATCGAACAGGGCCAACATGACCGCGTCCGACACTTCATCCGGATCCTTGAATTGGGAGCGGTCGTTGGCGCCACGGGCCTGCATCGCCTTTTGACTCTCGGTCAATTCGACGCCTTCGGCCACCTTTTTTGTCACCAACCGGTCGAAGGCACTGGTCGAAATCTTCGACTTGTAATTGCCCGGCTCAACGATGTTCACCAATACACCCTGGGGCGCCATCTCGGCCGCCAAGGCATCGGTGAAGGCCTCCATGGCGTGCTTCGACATGCAATAGGGGCCCAAGCCAGCGGGAGACACGGTGCCGGCGATGGAGCCGATGGTCGTGATCCGCCCCTGCGATTCGACAATCAGCGGGCCAAAGGCTTTGGTCACCCGAAAAGGCCCATAAACATTGACGTCCATCTGGAAATGAAAGTCGTCGTCGGAGACGTCCATGATGGGGCCCACGATGGCCACACCGGCGTTGTTCACCAGGCCATACAGCCCCCGTCCCGCCTCGGTGATGGTGGCCACCGCCGCGTCAATTTCCGACTGGATGGTGACGTCCAGGCGGATGGACTGCACATTGGAAATCTGGTTCAACGCCAACAGGTCTTTTTCTTTGCGCGCACCGGCGTATACAAAATGGCCTGCCGCCGCCAGATCATTGGCGATTTTTAGGCCGATGCCACTGCTGGCCCCGGTCACCAGGATCGCCTTCTGGTTTTCCTGCGGCTCTGCAGCCTCAACCGCTGTCGTCACCGAGCCCACGACAAGGACCATCGCCACGACAGACAACACCAGCACTCTCAAACATTTCATATGGTCCACCCCTGATCGAGTTTCATTTCTTATGGAAATCGCAAACCACAGGATCGGTACCAAAGGGGAAACCGGCAACCCATGGCGCCGGTT
The DNA here is from genome assembly GCA_016744275.1 of Candidatus Krumholzibacteriia bacterium. GTDB lineage: Bacteria > Krumholzibacteriota > Krumholzibacteriia > LZORAL124-64-63 > LZORAL124-64-63 > JAGRNP01. The sequence continues at coordinate 25,700 of JADGEP010000003.1, forward strand.
TTGCACAAGAAAGCGGGGGCCTCAAAGCCCCCGCTGCACCAGGTCGATCGTTACCTTTTCAGTCGGAATTTTAGAATTCTGACCAGCCGTCCGACATGACAGGTTCCAGCTCGTTCTGGCTTTCATCGGATTTAAAACCTTCGGTATTCGCCTCAGGCAGTGGCGCCGGGTCCGCCGCCAGGACTTCACAATAGGCGCGGGGCTTTCCCTTCAGTTGAAATTCACAGAGCATCTGTTGCAGGTTCTTGGCCAGAGTTGACAATTCAACTGCCGCGGCCGCGGCCTCTTCCGAAGTTGCGGTGTTTTGCTGGGTCACATGGTCCACCTGGCAGATGCCGTCGCTGATTTGAGAGATGCCCGCCGCCTGCTCATTGGAAGCAATGGAGATCTCTTCCACCAGGCCCGACACTTTCGAAATGCCAGCGACGATCTCGCCAAATGACTCGGCGGTCAGGTTGGCGATCTCTGCTCCGGCGTTGGTTTTCTGCACCGAACCGTCGATCAGGCCGGCAGTTTCCTGCGCCGCCTTCGCGCTGCGAGCAGCCAAATTGCGCACTTCTTCGGCCACAACCGCGAAGCCTTTGCCATGCTTACCAGCCCTTGCCGCTTCAACGGCGGCGTTGAGTGCCAGCAGATTGGTCTGAAATGCGATGTCGTCGATGACCTTGATGATCTTGGAAATGTTCTGGCTCGATTCGGTGATTTCACCCATGGCGGCCACCAGGTCCTGCATGCGGCCGTCGCCCTTTTCAGCGGCCAATTTGGCCCGACCTGAAATGTCGTTGGCAATATCGGCGTTCTTGGCACTGGTCTTTGTCTGTCCCGACATTTCTGTCAGCGAACTGTTGATCTCTTCCAGCGAACTCGCGCTCTCCATGGCCCCGCCCGATAAGGACTGACTGGCGCCGGAGACCTGTGCTGCGGCCGAAGCCACATGCTCACTCGTCGTCGACAAGCGCGCCATCACCAGATTCAAGTCCACACAAGCTTTCTCCAGAGACCCCCGCAATGCATCATCCGGTCCCTGCGGCTGGATCTCGAAGGTCAGGTCCTTGTTGGCCAAACTGCGCATGGCCGAGACGATTTCGAGCTCCAGGCTGTCCGCAAATCCATCCATCGTTTGGGCCATTTGGCCAATTTCGTCGTGCTGGTCCATTCCCATTCGCATGCCGGTTTTTCCCGCCGACAGTTCGTTGAGCATGTCCACCGTCCGCGCCACGGGCCGCGCCACGATACGGTTGACAAACAGGTCAATCAGGCCGCCCAGGATGACAATTAGACCCAGAATTCCACCGATAAGGCTCCAGCGCAGAGAAGCAATTTTTTCGGCACCGTTCGCTTCGATGGCAGCCACGGCCGCCTGTTGACTGGCAATGTCGACGGCCATGACCATGACACCTGCCGTTTGATTCGAATAATCCCGGATGGGAAAGGCCACGACATATTGACTGCCGACGACCTCGGAGTACGGCTCTTCGCGTCCCTTGCCCAGAAGCTCGACGTCGATCAATGGTGCTGTGACATCGGCATTGGTCGTCGCGCAGGTGACATACTTGTTGTTCAAAACGGGATATTTCGAACTGTCCTGAAGTTTTGTCGCAATGGAGAGCAAAGAGGCGTCCATGTACACGGCATACTCGTTTTTCACATCAGTTTTGCTGGCGGTGATCACGTCGCCAAACGACAACAACACCTCATTGGAACCGAGGTGTTTGCCATAAGAATCCTGGATCGTCGTCAGCCCCCGGATCGCAAACCCTCCGCGCCCGACTTCAATGCCGGACAAAGGGCTGTGTTGCTTGTTGATCGTCACCACGGACTTGCGGAACGAGGAGATGTCATCGGAGACATCGAACTTTTTACCATTGCGTTTGGTCTGCCGACCTTCACGCCAGATGCGCGCGAGGCTGCGGGCGTTGGTCAAGTGAAAGTGAAGTTTGAATTCCTTGGCCCCGGTGTTTTCCCGGTAGCCTGCAACGATTGGCGCCAAATGCCGGCGCAAATCTTCGCGGGCCAACTGCACCTGAGGGTCTGACTCGTTGTTGATGTTGCCTGTGGCCGCCTTCTCGTACGCCGCAACCACCTCAGGCATTCGGCTGAAGAACGACGCCTGCTTTAGAGCTTCGTTTCCAGCCTGATCCAAAGAGCGGTAGATCTCGGCAATCTTGTTGTGTGCTTTCGCCTCCAGAGCCACCTGGTTCAATTCTTTGGTCGATTTCACCTCTTCGAGGGTGAGCTCCGTGACGGTTCGGTTGAGCAGGATTCCACCCACCAAGCCGCCTGCCAAAAGACACAACACACTGGGAACCATGATTTTAGTACGGATTCGCAAATCGGAGAACTTTTTCACACCGCTACCCCCGCCAGGCCTTCGCCTTACAATAAATTCAAGTAAATAGACATCCTCAGATAAGGTTATTCGGCGATTCCGCGGTTCAAGTAAGGTTTTTCTTTAGCCTCCACCAGGGCCTGATCAATCCTCCTGCACCCTCTCGTACTTTTTCCCCAGGTAACGGCCAACCAGGGCCCAGATCGCCGCGATACCCGCTCCAATCAGGGCCAAAACCCCCAGCCCCAAGCCCAGGCCCTGCGACAACCCGGTGAAGGCCCAGGCTGAAATGACATCGCCACCTCGGTACACCACATTGTCGATCACACTTTTGGCCTTATAACGCGTATCACGGTCCACAACCGTGAACAGCATTTCCCGACCGGGACGCGTGATCGAATAATTGCCAGCCCGTCGCACGCACTGCATGCCCACGACCACCCACAGCATCGGAGCCAGCGCCACCACCAACAGCCCGACCACAATCACCAGCGGCACCAGGGCCAAGGTCCACGCCAAGCCAAAGCGCGTATTCAAACGCCCGGTGACAAAGAAGGCCGTGCCAATCGACAAGGTGTTGACGGCCAGATCCATGCCCGACCATATCTGGGTACGCGTATCGGAATCCAAGTCTGCCATGAGGTGCTTCAACTCGAAATAAACGAACGTGCTGATCACAGTGTAGAGAAACAGGAACAATCCAATGCCCAACAGATAGGGATTGCTGACAAAGTCGCGAAAGCCGGCGAAGGGGTTGCCGCCCAGCTTCGCACCATAGCCCTCTGCCATCGAGTCGACATCGTTTTGCAGTTCGCGGTGCTTCAGTTTTTCGAGATAGGCGATGACGGGAATCGGCACCAACAGTAACGTCGCCGAGATCAAGATCAGATTCGACTTGCCCAGAGGGGCAACCAGCAACAGAGCCAAGGCCGGCCCGACAATGGCGCCGATACTGCTGCCGGCAGCGATGAACCCGAACAGGCGTGGCGCCTGTTTCTTGCTGAAAATATCCGCCATCAATGTCCAGAAAACCGACACCTGAAAGAGGCTGAAGACGCTGATCCAGACGTAAAAGCCCTTGCCCAGGTACGCCGCGTCGGGCATGGCCCTGAAGGCAACAAAAAAGCCGAAAAAGGACAATGAGAACATGCCGTAAATGCCGGGCAACAGGCGGCTCAGCCGCACTTTTGCACACGCGGCGCCATACAACGCCGTGACAACGACACTGATGACAAAAGTGGCCGTAAATAGAGTGCTGAGTTCTGCGTCGGTCCAGTCACTGGACATCGCGTCGCGGATGGGGCGCAAAATGTAGTAGGCCGCCATGAGTGTGAAAACAAAAAAGAACGAAAGCCAGACGGCCTTGATTTCATGGGGCTCAACCCGCGCCACTGTTCTCATCAGGCCAGTAAAAACGTTCTGATTCGGTTTGGACATTTGCATTCCTTTAAACACGGATGAATTCGGGCCCGGGCGGGCGGCCCACCAATCTAGCACAGTCTTGGAGTGGCAACCATGGCGCGGTTGTCTACGGCAGCGGAGGAAAAAAGTGTCACTCCCATTCCGAGCACGGCGCTCGCCAACGCAAAAGGGGAGCCACCGTGGGCTCCCCTTTCACTATCGATCTAAAGTCTGCGAATCTGCTGACTAGGCCATTTTCTTCGAGAAGAAGGTCTTCTTCAACAGATCAACAAAGATCACGCCAGCACCCAGGATCATCATGCCATCGGGCAACAGGCGGGACCACATCGCGCCAGACATGCCATCGAGGGCTTCGCGTTGGCGAGCCGCCCAATAACCGATGTCGTGGGCAATCTTGGCCTGCTCAAATCCAATCAACAGCGTCGGGATGGCGTAGATCACGACACCGACGGTGACCAACCAGAAGCCGATCTTGCTGAGTTTGTCATCCCAGGCCAGGTTGTTGGCCATGGCATTGCTGCGGGCCACCAAGTACATGAAAGCCAGCGAAATGTATCCGAACGCGCCCAGCAAAGCCACGTGGGCATGGGGCATGATCAGGTACGTGCCGTGGCTGTAGTAATTGATCGTCGGCGTATTGATGACCATACCGAGGAAGCCCGCGCCGAACCAGTTCAGGAACGCGCTTCCGGCCAGGAACATGAAGGGCACGGCGAAGGGGAACTCGCGTCCATCCTCTCGGATTTCCTTCTGCTGCTTGAAGGCCTCGATCATCAACAGCACCAGTGGTAAAGGTTCAAGGGCCGAGAATACGCCGCCAACGGCGATCCAGTACTCGTCCAGTCCCTGCCACCAATAGTGATGGCCCACACCGAGGGTTCCACTGAGCATGATCAGGCCCAATTCGAAGAGCATGATGCGCTCAGCCGACTTGCGGGACACGAGCCCCAGCGCGACGGTCAGGAAAGCCAACACACCAGCTGCGAACAGCTCGAAGGTCAGCTCAACCCACAGATGGACAACCCACCAGCGGTAATAATCATCAACGGTGAAGTTCGGCTCGATCTTGTGCAACGGCATCATGCCCGCGATGTACAGCGTGGCGATACCGAAGGCGCTCCAGATGATGGTGCCGACCAGCACGTTGTTGGTCTTGGCCTTGCGGATCACGCTGAAGACCATCAGGAACCACATCACTAGACCTACAACCAAACCGATATCCCATACTCGGCCGAGGTTGAGAAGTTCGCGGCCTTCGTTGCCGAACCAGAACCAGACGTCTCGCATCTGGCCCGTAGCGCCCATGTAGATGCCAACCAGACCACCGCCACCGACAATCAACAGCGCGGCCCAGAGCACGTCCACCAACCAGGGGAACTTGAGGTCTTCTTCGCCCACCAGCGGGGCGATCAGCAAGCCACCAACCAGCCAGCCAATGGCCACCCAGAGGATCGCCAGGTTGACGTGCAGCGCGCGCATCACGTTGAACGGCATCACCGATTGATCAACGAGGAAGTTGTTCGCCGGATCCGTGTAGATGTGCGCCAGATAACCACCGATGATCATCTGTAATAGGAAAAATAGCCCCACGATGGGCACGTATTTGAGAAGCTTCTGCTGCGAGGGGAACAGCTTGGTGATCACCAGCGGTGACTCAAGTACCCCGTCGTCTTTCTTCAGCAACTTTTCGTAACCGATGAACAGCACCAGGATGGTTCCCACCCACAACGCCAACAACTCCATCAGGGAGTAGTAGTGCGAGGTCCAGGTCACGTCCTGATCAACCAGCGGCTCGGGCGGCCAGTTGTTGCTCCAGCTGCGATCAGTGCCAGGACGCTTGGTGCCGGCCACCATCTGGGACCAATCGACAAAGGCGGCGATCAATTCCGCTTCTTCGGTCCTGATGACGCCGCCGGTCCAGGCCTGTTCCTTATTGCCATTGACCAGGAAGTCGACCAGCCAGGCCTTATTGGCCAGATACGCCGCGGCCGAAGCCTCGGTGTAGGTCACGGTGCCTTCATTCAGGCCTTCGCCGCTGTAGAAGTCGGCCTTGACCCGTTCCTTGATCCAGCCTTCCTGCTCGGCGCTGAGTTCTGCGTGGCTGCGGCCAAATTCCTTTTCACCATAGTGGTCGTAGAGGAATTCGGCGCGGCGGTGGAAGAACTCGGTGGAGAAGTCAGGCCCGAGATAAGCCCCCATGCCCAGCATCGAGCCGTAGTCCATCAGGTCAAACTGCTGGAACATGCCCTTGCCGTTGACGACATCGTCGTAGGTGTAGAGGGCAGCGCCGGATTCCGAGAC